>CAZYFL010000161.1:0-5760 GCA_964646805.1 uncultured Elusimicrobiaceae bacterium
CCACCAGGTCATCAAATCTTGTCGCTGGCATCTTCATTCTGACTCCTGAATTCTGGATTCTATCTACCTGAGTAGTTACGGACATAGTACGATTTTACAAATAATAAAGGCTCGCCCTAAGCCGGCCAGCCATAAATGTTAAAATTCCTTCATGGCTGAGCGCGTACAGATCACGGTGGCTAAAAGCGCGGGGTTCTGTCCCGGTGTTAAGAACGCCATAGACAAGGTGCTGGAACTGGCTAGGCACAGAAAAAAGACCATTTATACCCTTGGCCCGCTTATACACAATAAACAGGTAATAGAAACCCTTAAAGCAAAGAACATCCACGCGGTAAATTCGGTGGACGGGATTAAGACCAAAAACACCATACTGGTCATACGCGCCCACGGCATCCCTCCCGGGGAAGAGGCCAAGCTGCGCGGACTGGATCTTGAGGTAGTGGACGCCACCTGCCCGCTGGTCAAGCATGTGCAGGAAAACATACGCGCCCACGCGAAAAAAGGCTATCACACAATAATTGTGGGAGATAGGGACCACGCCGAAGTGCTGGGCCTGATGGGCTACACGGAAGGGCGCGGGTTTGTGGTAAGCGGGCCTGAAGAAGTTAAGAAACTCCCCCGTCTTGACAAAGCCAACATAGTGGCCCAGACCACGCAGGAGGGCGGTATTTTTCTCGCCGCCGCGAAAGAAGCCAGGAAAATAGCGGGGGAGCTGGCCGTTTCCAACACCATCTGCAACCCCACCCGGCAGCGCCAGAAAGAAACTGTGGAATTTGCAAAGAATTCGGATCTGGTGATAGTGGTGGGTGGCAAAAATTCAGCCAACACGGCGCGTCTTTTCCAGATTTGCAAAAGGCTGGCGAAAAAAGCGGTGCACATAGAGAGGGAAGACGAATTAAAGAAAAGCTTTTTTGAAGGCGCCTCAAAAATCTTTATAACAGCCGGAGCCTCCACCCCGACCTGGATGACGGAGAAAATTCTTGAGAAAGCCAGGGCGCTTGCCGGCAGTAAAATTTCCATAAAGCGGCGGGACCCGCGCTGACCGGAACGCGGACATAAGGTAACTGCTCAGGTAGCCAGAAGTCAGAATTCAGGAGTCAGAATGAGGATGTCGGCGACGAGATTTTTGGAGGCCTATTCGCGGGCTATTCTGAATTCTGACTCCTGAATTCTGGCTACCAGTAGTTACAATATAAGAAAATAAAATGCGAACAATGCGGGGAAACCGCTGGTTTGTGCCGGTAACGGGAATTGCGCTGCGCGGCCTTGCGGCATTCATGCTGGGCGGGTGCAGCACCTACAACAGAATGGGGCTGGACGCGCGCGACCCGCAAATTATGCGTTACGCGCGCAGCTGCGGGCTGAAAACCGAAGCCGCCCCGCTGACGCAGCCATTGTCCGAGATTAAACAGCCGGCGGCTATAGCTGCCGGCGGTTGCGATCTGAAGACCGAAGTTGACTCGCTGGCACAGCCATTGGTAGCCGACAGGCAAACACCGGGCATAGTGGTGGGGGTGCTGCTGCCGGACGGCAGCAGGCATTTTTACGGCTATGGCGTAACCGCCCTGGTTGACGGCGGTAAACCGGATGGCAACACCCTGTTCGCCATAGGCTCAGTCAGCAAAGGTTTTCTGGGCGCCATCGCGGCGCAGCTGGTGCGGGACGGCAAGCTGTCCTGGGGCGAGTCGCTGGAGACCTTGCTGCCCCCTGACACGCCCCTGAGCGCCGGCGCCAGAAAAATAACGCTGTTACAGCTGGCAACGCATACTTCCGGGCTGCCGCGCCAGCCGCTGACTTTCCAAACCTTCCGGTACATCATCCGATATTCATTCAACGGTAAAAGTTTCTATCGCCATTTTGACCGCGACTACATAGTGGCCTATCTGGCGGACTTTGATCCGCCTGCTTCGGTTAAGGTGCGGTATTCCAGCATGGGATATGGCCTGCTGGGCTACACGCTGGAGTTGCGCACCGGAAAAAAAGTGGACGCTCTCCTGAGGGAATATCTGGCAGATCCGCTGGGGTTAAAAAACACGGGTTACGCGCCGGAGAACCTGCCGGGCTTTGCCGGCCGCGCGCATGGCTACACCGGCGACCAGCCTAAATACAGACGCCGCGGCCGGCCGACGCCCGATTGGGAATTCACCGATATTATGCGCGGTTCTGCGGGACTTTATTCCAATGCAGGGGACCTGCTGACTTATGCCTCCGCGCATTTGCAGCCCGGCAGTAACCAGGCTCTTAACGCGGCATTACAGGATACTTTGGTTGTGCGCTTCAACCGGCTTAAACCCGCGCCCGCAATTGCCTGGAGTGTGGACGATGTAAATGGCCTCAAAATAACCCGGCAGATAGGTTTTGTGGCCGGTTATTCAACGTATCTCGGCCTTGACGTCAAACATCGCACAGCCGTGGTGGTTTTGCAAAACAGTTTTAACTGGGACTTAAGCATCGGCCCCCGGCTATTGCTGCGCCTGGCGGCGATGCCGGAGCAGCTCATACAATGACACGGTTTCATTATGCAACAACTGTAACTGCCGTCGGGATTATCGGATCGGCAGCCCTTCTGGGCGGCCCGGCCCGGTGGTGGTGCGCCGGGTCTTTATTTAGCGCCTATCTGATCATCTCCGGCGCGGGGGTTTTTGCAATTGGATTGAACTATTACTGCGAATCTGTCTGCCGCGGGAAGCCCGGAAATAAGAGGATCGCTTTAACATTTGACGACGGGCCGGACCCTGAAGCTACGCCGACCCTGCTTAAGGTACTGGAAACGTATAAAGCGCGCGCGACCTTTTTTTGCACAGGGGAACGCGCGGAAGCCAACGGGGATATTATCAGGCGGATCGTGAAAGAGGGGCATACGCTGGGCAATCATTCCTACGCGCATAAATGGTGGAATAACTTCCTTCCAGGCAGACCTCTTAAAGCGGAAATACTCCATGCCCGGCAGGTTCTCAGGGAGTTGTCAGGGATATCCCCCAGGTATTACCGCAGTCCCATGGGACTCACTAATCCCCACCTAGGGCCTGTTCTGCGCGCAACAGGCCTGAAGCTGATCGGCTGGGATGTCCGGCCCTATGACCGCGGAACTCCGGCAAAAGTCATTATCAGCCGGATTGCCGGAGCGGCCCGCGATGGAAGCATAGTGTTGCTTCATGACGGCGGGGCTTCCCCTGAAAACCTGGCGGCTGCCGTGACAGGGGTTATTGAACGCTTTCAGTCTCTCGGGTATACATTCGTGAACCTGGATGAACTTTTTCAGGAATAAACCTGTTCCTTCTCCAGCGTTAATTCTATTTGAGCGGCTTTTTCTTCTTCCACCAACGATTTACCCTTCACTGAGAAACGGCTGCCGGAAGACGTAAAATCCAGGTTGAGCAATATCCTCTCCCCCGGTTTAACCTCACGGAGGAATTTAGCTTTTTCTATGGATATCAGCCGCAGGGCGGAGCCCGTAAACCGCTCCATCGCGGCGCGCACCATTTCCAGCTCTAAGATTCCCGGGAGAATGGGCCTGCAGGGAAAATGGCCTGAAAAAACAGCCAACTCCGCCGGAAAAACAAAAACCGCTTCTATTTCCCCGTCCCGTGTATTTACGATATCTTTAAGTCCCGCCGCCGCATCGTGTTTCAGGGTATTCATATATCAAAATAACTATCAGGCATTTCCATGGGTTCGAGCTTTATCAGATCCACTTCAAGTCTTAATTTCGCTTTCTCATTCTCAATAACTATGTGCCTGGGTATTTTTTGTTCCACGCCGGGGAAATCTGCGTAATCTGAATACCTGATAGTGTAAACCTCATTCCTCTTAGTTACGCTTACAGGGGCTTCCTGTAAACCGCCCGGGACGTCCGCAAAACAAAGAATTTCAATCATATCCGCCGCAGGCCCGGTCAGCCAGCGTTCCCGGATTGCCCCGGGGTTCTTTATTATCCGCAAACCTCTTCCGGGAAAAACCGCGAGATCAAACAGACTGCCGCCGAATTCCCCGAAAGCCACCGCCCGCCAGGCCCCCGGACGCCTTACCAGCAAATAACCCGTAAAATCCAATTGTTTTCCTCGGAAAGTGAGCGTAACCCTGTGTTGTGCCCGAAAACCCGCTGGGGAGGGCCCTTCTACCTGTCCGGCTGCAAGGCTGGGATCTTCAACCGGTATCCCCGCAATATGGGAAGTTCTGCAGGCGCCGAGCATGCAGGGCAGGACCAGTAAGATCCAGAGCATGTTTCGCCTCATTTAAATTCCGGTGCAAAGAGATTATCGGGGAGTTCGGGGTTAAGGCGGATTTCCTCAAAAACGATCATGGTGAAATCGCTGTCCCCTTCACGGATCATAACGGACTTGACGCTGTCCAGGGCGTTTGAAAACTCCATTTCTATTTCCGGGATAAACCGCTTCATCTTTTTGCTTTTCGGTACCAGCACCAGGCGCGCCGTTTCTCCCATGTAAACGGCCATTGCGTAGTTTTTCGCCTGCTCGCTGAACTTCCCCTGGTGCAAACCGGCAATCTGATCCAGCGCCTCATGGAGAGCGTCCACCGCCGGCAATTTGAGCCTGCGGGGCTTTCCTCCGGAAAAATCATATTTTGCCAATTCACGCCCGTCCATAATCAGGAGCGAGTTGAAGGGAGCGGTAATTTCCCACCGGAGGCGGGAAGGCGCCGCAAAGGTAAGCGAGCCGCTGGAGACAAGCACATCCTGGAAGATAGAAAGGTGTTTTCTCTGCACAAATTTCGCCTGGAGAGTCTTTGACGCTTTAAGGTTCCCTTCAAGGCGGCGCAGAAACTCTTCCCGCTGCTTTGGCGCAAGTTTATTTCCTCCTGAAGGTCCTGCTGCATATGCCGAGATTAGCCCTCCAAAGAGAAGCAAAAACGGCAAAGCGGTAAAAGATAATTTAAGCGGCTTCAATGATATTCCCATTCTTCCTTCCTCCCACCCGACTTTCCCAAAATTTATGGTTTCAGGTTCCTCTATTACCATTCTCTCCCCAACACACAGCCGCTGTGCGCGCCCGAACGGGAAATGGCGTATAGTAATATCGTTTTAATGGAGCCGTCCGGAATGTCTTGTCCTCCGGGAAAAAATCCGGCAGGCGCCCGGCCGGTACGCAGAATCTGCGCAGCCGCAACAAAGCCGAAGCCGGAGGCGGCCCTGTAATCCCCGCAAAGCTGTTTGTAAGTCCCCTGGGGCACAGCCCTGCCGGCCCGCCGCGCAAGTTCAGCCCCGACCCTGAGGTAAACAGCGTCAAGCCTTGCATCCCCGTCCGCGCCTGAGAGCAGAAGGTCAACTTCTGATGCCTTGATTCCGGCAGAATCCATCAGCCGCTCAAGGAAATCTCCGGCATCCCGCAGGTTGATATAGGTGTGCATATCCCGGCGGTATCTTCCAAATTTCACGCCAAGAACTTTCACGGGCGCTTCATTGCCGCCGGTTTGCCCGCCGCTGGAAAGAACACAGACTGCCGCGCCTTCACCCGGAAATGTCCCGCGCGAATTTCCGGGAGCCAGCGGCTGGAAAGGCTGCCCTTCAGTTTTCCATAGACCTTTGTCCGAACCCGCGAGAACATGGTAATAATTCAACTCATCGGCGCCGCAGACTACCGCGTTCTTTACCCTGCCCTGTTTCAATCCAGAAAGCGCATGCCAGAGAGCGGCATCGAAAGAGATTTCACGGTGCGCCACGGTGATATTTTCACCTTTGAGGGAGAATTCCAGCGCCAGGCTTGAGGCGGCCGCGTTATGGACGGAATTTATAAAATTTGC
>CAZYFL010000162.1:0-5743 GCA_964646805.1 uncultured Elusimicrobiaceae bacterium
TGCTATCTGGGCAGCGGTTTTGGCCTGCTGGCCTGGCGTTTTATTTCAGACGCACGGGGACTTGTTACCGAGGCGCCCCTGGACCAGCGGGATATCCCTTATACGGTCGGCTTTGTGCTGGCCGGCGGCGTATTGGCGCCCCTGCTCCTGTTCAGCGGGTTGAGACTTACCTCCTCATCTTCCGTTTCAATACTGCTTAATTTTGAACTGGTTTTCACCTCTCTGATAGCAGTGGTCGTCTTTAAGGAGCACGGCGGCGGGCGCTTCTGGCTGGCCGCGGGGCTTATTACCGCCGGCGCCCTGGCGCTTTCGTGGGAAGGGGACGGGTTAAGTTTCGGCCTGGGCGCAGCCCTGGTGCTGACGTCCGGGTTTATGTGGGGGGTGGATAATAATCTGACGGCGCGGGTTTCTATAAAGAACCCTGTTACGCTGGCGACCATAAAGGGGCTGGCCGGCGGTTTTATAAACGCGGGGCTGGCGCTGTACGCTTACGGTTCCCTGCCGCCGCTTAATTGGACCGCCGCGGCGTTACTGCTTGGTTTTGCCAGTTACGGTATAAGTCTGGTGCTTTTCATCCTGGCCATGCGCGGGTTGGGAGCCTCGCGGGCCGGCGCCTTCTTCGGTTCTTATCCCTTTATGGGCGCCGCGCTGAGCGTAGTTTTCCTGGGCGAGCCGCTTACCGCGCGGCTGCTTTGGGCCAGCGCGCTTATGCTGGGCGCTTTTCTGCTGCTGGCTTTGGAACGGCACGGGCACACCCACCGGCATGAGCCGCTGAAGCACGACCACAGCCACAGCCATGCCGACGGCCACCACTGTCACGGCCATGAACGCGGCGCGGCAGGAACCCACTCACACGCGCACAGCCACGAGCCGCTGGAACACGGGCATTCCCACCTCCCGGACGCCCACCACAGGCACGGGCACGGGTAAGAGTCCACAACGAAATAACCAGCTCGCTCCTAAATGTTCCTGCTACTGAATATTTACAAGTAGTTACCTTTACAATGCAAAGCCCAGGGCGATGCGTAGCAGATTGTCGCTGACCCCGGACAGTCCAAAAGTGGGCGATACATGAAGCATCCATTTTTGGCCCATGTGGAACATGACGATCGGACCGAAGTAGTGCTGCTGGCGGCTGGGGCGCAGGTCCAGTTTCCGGTCGTCTCCCAAGCCCCCCCAGAATTCAGCGCCGACAGCCGCCAGACGAAGGCCGCCTGAACGTCCTCCACCGGAGTTGTTTTCCTGAGAGACCCCCCCGTGAGAATGATGTTGCCCGCCGCGTACGAAGTTATGCATGACTGCGAGGATGTAGCCAAAGTCCGTTTTACTGTTCCTCATGTCGGTTTCGTTGAGCCAGTTGAAGGCGACATTAGTGGAACCGAAGTCCTGGGAGAGAACGAAGCGGGTCTCCATGATCCGCTCGTCTTTCGGCTCACCGGTCTCCTCTTTTTCTGTGTAGGGGGGGCGGACCCAGCCGCTTGTTTCCATCTTGAAGCGAGTCTCGTGGCTTAAATGCTCGTACTCCATATAGATCATGGGATTGAGGGGAACCTCATCCTTAAAGAGGCGATAGCGATTCTCCCAGCGGAACCCGGTGAACTTCTTCGGCCCGCCGGCCTCCTCAAAGCCCTCAAACATGAGCTCCGTAGCTAACTTATCAGTGACCGCCCACTCAAGTTCCAGCATCTGGGAGTAGTAGTCTTTCTGACCCTCTTCTTTGTTCGCTTTAGAGGGGCGCGTGAAATCCGACATCAACATAATTTCCTTCTCCCCCTTCTCTATATGGTGATTGTAGGCGACGAAATAGCCGCCGTTCCCCGCCCAAGAGGCGGTCAGGCTCCCGGCAATAATCGCGAGGAATAATACCACTCCACCGATATTCCCCAGCTGCCTGTAGATGTTCATGCCCTGTCTCCTGTCGCTCGTGTCTGGATTTTCTATCCCGTATATGGCGTTTTTATTTTCAGTTTTCATTTTTTCTCCTTTTGCCTGAACTTAAGCTTACCTCAATATTTTAGGCTCGTCTAAAATATTAGCATATTCCTGCAAACCCGGCAATTCCGCAAACGGCGGTGGAATTGCCGGTCTTCAGGGCTGCTACGGATCAACTCAATGCGACTTAACCTGAAAGTTGCAGTTGCAACTTTCCGCCCGCATAGCGCTTGGCCCTCGGCCCGCTTCGCGGAGAATCCTGCAGAATTATTCTGTTCCCTTACTTCTCCAAGGAAAATTACTCTGAACTGCAGGATTAGGTTAAGTTATAATGATACTCTATGCTCCTTATTGCCGCAGCGGACGTTGTGAAAAAACCGGTTTTTATCTGCGCGGCTTTTTTTCTTGCTTTATCTTTGCGCGCCTTTGCCGGTGAATTTCAGGATAAGGACGAGGTTATCGCTGTGGATTTTCCCGTCGGCTGGACGGCAGGGAAGTCGGACGATCCCACCGTCACACTCAGGCTTGAAAAAGGCAAATATTTTTTTGAGTTATCTAAACTTGACTCCGATCTTAGCGATTATTATCTCAAGGCCCGCGTTAAGGAACAGATAGACTCGCTGCGCAGCAAGGGCAATACACTCTCCGGGGACATAAAGTCCGCCGGCCTCCACGGCGTTTCCAATGCCTATTACACAACCTACGATTCCCTGGGGGCAGATGCCTATGTGGCCTTCTTCACCTACAACGGCTTTTCCTACGCCGTTTCCGCGCGCGGCATGGACGAAGGCGGCTTCCGCGGGGCGCTCTCCAGCGTGAGGAAGCCTGGCGAAAAAATAGAACTGCCCAAGCCCAGAAAAATTAAAATATTCCGTCATAAGAAAGAAGAGGACGAGGATGAAGAGTTTCGGACGCAGATCTTCAAGGACGGCGAATCCGACGTCTCCACCGCGGCCGGGAACGCTGATTCTATTATGAACGCCTTTGCGGCTTCAACCGCCGCCGTAGTTGAGGCTTCCACACGGAGCGCCGCTTCTGCCGCGGGGGAGGTCGCGCGTAATTTCCTGTCCGGGCTGGCAAAAAAACAGGAGGACGACGGTCTTCCGCCCTACATCCCCCGCAAACCTCTGCCGCTCGCTCTTTGGGCGATTCTGACAGGGATTTGGGTGGCCGGTTCCATCGCCGCCAGGCCTGTGGCGGCCGCCTACGGCAACCCCAGGCTGCCTCCGCCCCCTTCGGATGTGCCGCCCGACTTTTTTTTCCCCTTCGTGGTTTCAAGACTCTCCACGGTTAAAGAAGTCACCTACACCGTGCTCACCAGACAGAGGCAGCTGCTGCTGGCGAGCTTCCCTTGCGAGCACGAAATTTACCTGGCCGGTTCTGTTTACGGCTGCCTCTTCTTCCATGTGGTCTGGAGCCTGCTGGGTTTTGCCGGCCGCGGCGATGCCGTGCCCAACGCCCTTATGAAGTTTCCACTGCTGGGCCGCGTCTTCGCTTCGCTGCCTGAAATATTTTTCATTATCCCTTTTATCGCAGGGGTGTTGATTTATTTCACAAAGGAGCGCGCGCTGCAGATTTTCGACGCTCAGTCCGCGCCGGTGATGGCGGTGCGGCCGGAAACAGTTTACGGCCTGATCAGGAATGGCGCCGGTAAAGAAGTGGCCCGCCTGGTGAGCAGGGGAACCTTCCTGTACCGCTGCTGGGAATTTGTGGATACGGACAATCTGGTGGTGTTTTCCATCCGCGACGATTTCCCCAGGGGTTATCTGCTGCGCAAGCTGTTCGGGAATCTGGGCGGCACGCTGCGTTCGCGCTACGGTATTTTCGCGCAGGACCGCCGGGCCGGCTTCGTGTTCATCGATCCGTCCTCAGCCGAGCGCTTCCAGATACATCTGGACTACGCCTTTTCCCGCCTTGGCCACCCGGCCCAGATCCTTGCGGCCGTGCTATACGTGATTTCCAGGGAAAAAGACCCGGTATACCCATCGCCCTTTTAACGAGCCCTTATGTCCGTTGAAATTTTATTCGGGATACACACGGCGGAAGAAATATTGAAAGCCGGCCGGCGCAGGGTTATACGGCTGGTGATAGCGCGCAATGAAAAAAACCGGCGCGTGATCGACCTGGCCGGCCTGGCGCGCAAGAACGGCGTGAGGGTGGATTTCTGCGACCGGCGAACGATAGAGAAACTGGCCGCGGGGGGGCATCACCAGGGCGTGATTATTGAGACCGGGCGGCTGGAGAAGCTGGATGTGGACGAGGCGGCCGGGCTTGAAAAAGATTTAAGGAAAACGGTGTGGGCCGGTCTGGACGGCATAACCGACCCCATGAACCTTGGCGCCATAATAAGGTCAGCGGCCTGCCTGGGCGTGTCCACGGTGATACTGCCGGAACGCCGCTCCGCCGGTCTTACGCCAACGGCGCATAAGGCCGCCTCGGGCGCTTTGGAGCGCGTAAACGTCGTGGAGGTGGTGAACCTTAACCAGACCATCCTCAAACTGAAGAAAAAAGGTTTCTGGATCTACGGCATGGACATGGGCGGACAACCGCTGCCCAGAGTGGATTTTACTCTCCCCGCGTTTATACTAATAGGCTCCGAAGGCGAGGGGCTGCACGCCAAAACCCGCGAGCATTGCGACGTGATAGTGTCCATCCCGCAGAAAGACGGAGTGGAAAGCCTCAACGCCGGCAACGCCGCCGCCATAGTATTCTACGAACTCTCCAAAAAACTTTAAAAAAGCAACATGGCAGCCGGTTCAAGGATGGATCTCCCCCTGGAACCACTCTTCTAACCGCTTCATGCCCTGCCCGATGGTCACTCCGGGAAGATATCCCAGGTCGCGCCGGGCGGCGGAGATATTGAACCAGTGGGCGGTGGTGAGCTGCCGCAGGACAAAACCGGTAAGGGGCGGTTCATTTTTTATCCGCGCCAGCCGCCAGGCGGTTTCCATTGCGGCTGCGGCGGTATATGCCAGCCCATACGGGATTGTTTTTGTCACGGGCGCCGTTCCCGCCGCCGCCAGGATCATGTTGATTATGTCCCAGTTGGGACGGGGGTCGCCCTGTGAAATAAAATATGCTTTGCCGGCGCAGGCCGCTCCCGGAAAAAGTTTTTCGGCGGCGAGCCAGTGGGCCAGCGCGGCATCAGTGATATAGGTGGTATCAATGAGCTTATTGAAACCGCCTATGCGCCGCAGTTTTCCCGCCCTGCCCCGGGACACTATCCCTGATATAAGATGGTTGTGTCCCGGGCCCCAGACAAGGTGCGGTCTTAAGGCTACAGTTGAGAATTGCGGCGAATTGGCCGCCAGCGCCAGCTGTTCGGCTATGGCCTTGGTTTCGGCGTAATACGAATCAAATTTCACGGGATAGGGCGCGGTTTCGTCCCAGCCTTCCACATCGCCCCCTGTAAACACTACACTGGGTGAACTGGTGAAAACAAAACGGGAAACACCGGCGGTTTTTGCCGCTTTCAGCAAGTTAGCCGTGCCGTCCACGTTTGTTTCGTAAAAATCGCCGTAGCGCCCCCACATGCCCACCTTTGCCGCAACATGGAAGACCGTGTCGCAGCCCCTGCAGGCCCCGGCCGCGGCGGCTGGGTCGGCTATGTCTCCCCGCAGGCATTCAATCCCAGACTTTTTAAGCCGGGGGTATTCCCCGCGCGAAAGAATGCGCACAGTTGCGCCTTTGGCGAGTAGCAACTCAACAACTGCCCCGCCCATGAATCCTCCGCCGCCGGTAACCAAAGCTTTCATAATTTGTAACTACTCAGGTAGACAGAATTCAGGAGTCAGAATTCAGAATAGCCTGC
>CAZYFL010000163.1:0-5702 GCA_964646805.1 uncultured Elusimicrobiaceae bacterium
CTGGCATCTTCATTCTGACTCCTGAATTCTGAATTCTGTCTACCTGAGTAGTTACGAATTTTTTCTACCGGTATCTCAAGCCAGAAGAGGGCGCCGCCGGGGGCGGCGCCGCAACCTGTAGAACCCTTATGCAGTTCCGCTATGGATTTTACCAGAGCCAGGCCCAGGCCTGTGCCGCCGTGGCCAGGCGCCGCTGAGCCCTGGGAGAAAGGAGCAAAAAGTTTTTCCCCTTCCCCCGGCTTCAGCCCCGGGCCCGTGTCTTCCACCTCAGCCCGGTATCTGCCGTCGGCCACTGAGGCGCGTACCGTGACTTTCCCGCCTGGCGGGGTGAATTTTATAGCGTTTGAAATCAGATTTGTGAGGGCGTGCGTCAGCAACTCTCTGTCCAGCATCGCCGTAGCCCCCGTTTCAGCGGTCTCTACAAGAAGCGCAACCTGTTTTTCGGCCGCTTTGGGCCGGAGGAAATCGGCGGCATCGCGGGTGAGCGACAGCGGGTTCTCCCTTGCCGTGCGCAGCTCCATTTTACCCCGCTCAATCTTAGCCAGGTCCAGCATTGCCGTTACGAAATTGGCCAGCCGTCCGGCGTTTTCCTGTATCCTGCGGAAAATCTCCAGATATTCAGCCTTGAAGCTGTCTTTCTCCTTCAGTAATAGGGCCGCGTAGGTTTCTATCACCCCCAGAGGCGAGCGCAGTTCGTGAGTTACGGAGGCGGTAAAATTCTTTTTCATGGTTTCCAGTTCCAGCAGGCGGTCCGACATAGCGTTAAAGGAGGCTGCCAGCTCCGCGATCTCGTCGGAGCCGCTCGCGTCGGTTTTTTCTCCGAAGCGCCCTTCCCCAACGACCGCGGAGTCCGCGGCCAGGCGTTTCAGTCGCCGTGTGAGGCTGCGCGCCATTATGAGCCCCAGCAGGACGGACACCGCCACGGCGGCCAGGAAAGCCGCGGCCAGGTTGCGGTATATGCCTGCCAGCGCCGCGCGGCGTTCCTGTTCCAGCGCGTCGGATGAAAAATTGAGGCGCGCTGAAAATCTGCCGCTTCTAATCTCTCTGGGGACGGTTTTCTGCCCTAGCTTGCCGCGGCTTCCAGCCCGGACTTTTACCGGATGCAGGCCCCGGCCTATATCCAGCCCGCAGGAGGCCAGTTCCGGAGAGGAGCAGAGCCCGGCCAGGTAGTCTGCCGCCATAAGCGGGTCGGCCGCAAGTTCAGCCTCGCGCAACATGGCTGCGGCCGACTGCGCCATGGCCTCCAGCCGCGCTGCCTGCGCGGCCTGCACCGTCTGCCGCTGGAAGCTGAAAAAGATTCCGGAAAGCGACAGGGCCGCCACAAGCGAAGCGATAGCCAGGGCAGCGCTGAATTTGTGAAAAAGGTTTATAATTTTTACCTCTACCGCGACAGCCTTATTATTCTTTCCAGGGCTTTTTTAGCCTGGGTGTTCTGCGGGTCTTTGGTCAGTATCCTGCGGAAGGCATCGGCGGCCTTGCCGTATTCCCCCTTGACGTAGAAGTCGGCGCCGGACTGGTAAATTTTTTCAATCTCGCGCACGTCGGCGGCGGCGCCTGAGACCGGCTTCTCTTCCTCCGTTGCGACTCGCGTCCGGGTTCCGTCGGACTCCCAGGCTGAGGCCTTGCCCTGCCTGGCGCGCGCCTCCTCCATCATCTTGCCCAGCTTCGCTTTTTCCATGGGATCGGGTTCCAACCTGAAAGCTTGTTCCCAGTCGCGCCCGGCGCGCGCGTAGTTGCCCAGCATATAATTACAGGAGCCGCTTTTCTTGAGCGCCGGCAGGGTGTTGGGTTCAAGATCAAGCAGCTCTTCAAGCTTGCGCAGGGCCTCCGAATATTTCTTCTTGACATAAAAATCGTCAGATTCAAACATTTTGTATTCAGCCCAGCCGCGGCTGAAATCAGCCGGAACTTTGTCAGCCGCCACGCGCGTGAGTTCTGCCGCGCGCTCCAGGAAGCTGGAGAGGGCGGAGTCCTGCTGGTTGAGGCTCTGCGCATAGGCCAACTGCTTCATGGCGCGCATATCCGCGCCGTTTATCAGGTTTCCGGCTCCGCCGGAGAGTAGCTCTTCCCAGTACTGTTTTTGCCTGCCTTCCACCGCCAGCGACGGGTAGAAGGCTGCCACGGTGGAGAGGCGGCGCGTAAGGTTGACAACCGAGGAGTCCGGCAGAAGCTCGTTGGCCTTTTCCAGGATGAGCTTGCCGGCTTCGTAATAGTTTTCTTTATCCACCTGTTCCTTAACTTCCGCGAGACGCGGGTCATTGAGGCTGGCGGTGTCGTGCGGGCTCTTGTAATTCTGCGCCTCGCGCAGGCGCTTGTACTGGTCAAGCAGTTCGGTTTCGGCCAGCTCCGTTTGCGTGGCCGCCCCAAAATGGTAGGTGAGCGCCAGCTTGTGGTTGCCCGAGGTTTCCTTTACCGTGCCTATGGGCAGCGAGAAGCCGTAGTCAAACTGTATCCTGGCTATCTTGTATGAAAGGCCCAGCGCAGCCTGTTTGAATTCCCTGTCCCCGGCGCCGAGCGAGCCCCTCACGCCAATGTCGCCCTTGTCCAGACTCGGGAAAATCTTTTCCGCCGCGAAGATAAACTGTTTGTCCATTTTCCCGTCCGGGGTTTTCTGCAGCCTGGCATCGGCGGCGAGGACCATCCAGAGGCTTTTGTAGGAAGCCCCCAGCCTGGCTTTCACCGGAATCCTGTCCTTGTCCGAGGCGCCAAAGGCCACGTCCGTCTGCATGGCGTTCAAGACGGCTGCGCCCAGGGTCCAGCGGCGGGTCAGTCTGTACAGCGCGCCGACATCCGCGTCTATGGCGGAGCTGGAATTCAGACCGGCCAGTACAGGGTCGGTCTCGCCGTTCTGCATGATCTGATCGTTTACCGCGTCATAGGTTTCGGGTAGGCGGGTAAAACCGTGGTTGAGGTACTTGACCGTTCCGCCTATGGAAAATTTCTCATATTTTGTATTCTTCGGAAACCGGTAACCCCAGGAAACCTGACCGGTTTGCTCGTAGTAGACTCCGGAAAGCGAGAACTGCTGCCAGGCAACGCCCAGCGTACCGTTGCGGCCGTTGGCTATGGGCACGGCCAGAGCGATCGCGCTGAGGCCCAGATTTGACCCGTCGCTGAGGCCGGTGTAAAAAAGGGCGTATGAGGTCAGCATTTTGGGGCGCTCCAGGCTTGAAAGTCCGGCTGGGTTGTAATATACTGCAGAAATGTCGTCAGCTACCCCGGTGACGGCGTCACCCATGCCCGGCGCCCTGGCGCCAAACCCCAGGTCCTCAAAAGCGGCATATGCGGAAAGACTGAAGGCTAAAGGATAAAGGATAAGGGTGAAAAAAAAAGGGAAAAAAAGCCGCAACCCGGACATTTTTCCGGTTCTTTGATTCAATCCCTTTACCTGAACATTTTTCATAAGTCTACTTTACCCTCTCCGCTTTTACGCTTTCTTCACTCCCATTCTGCCCTTTAGCCCTTGGCCTTTTACCGTATCACTGCTATAGTTCCCTTATAGACCTTTGTTTCCAGCCGCACCTGGTAAATATATACGCCGCCGGGATGATGCCCGCCGGAGTTGGGGTTCCATTCAAGGTCAAAATATACGCCCGAAATATCATCCCTTGTTATTCCCAGGTTAATCCCGTTGGAGCGCTGTTTCATCGTCATCGTCGCCACTTCCCTGCCGGAAAGATCGTATATCTTAGCCTCAATGCCGGAGTCGCGCGGGTTATGGCAACGGAAGATGAAGGTGTCGTTTTTTTTATCGCCGTTGGGCGTGATCAGCCTGTTGAGCGCTATGGACTGTCCCAGCGCCGACGCCCCGCAGAAAGCCGCGGCCGGCAAGAGCGCCAGGGCCGCCATGATATTAACAGCGAGTCTGTTTACCTTCATAATAACTTAAATGATTTTACTCTTCAATTGTGACTATTTTGTTGCGCAGTTGTGGATTTCAGGGCGGAAGACGGAAACCTCCTTGTAATATTTTGGTCGCACGGGGCATATATAATCTGACTGTGAATGCTAAACTTAAATTCCACGCCCTCTTCTTCCTGGTGGTCTTTTACCAGGCCGCGCCGGGACTTTATGCCGCGCGGATGGCTTCAACCGGCTTTTTAGACGTGAGCGGGATTTACGGTTTTGGCTCAGCCTATATGGTTTCCTCCAGCTTTGAGCAGAACGCAAATCTGCAGGAGGTGGCTGTCTCTACGCAGGAGGCGATAAGCTTCTCGCAGCGCAGCGGGAAACTGTCTTTTTCCCCCTTTCCCGCCACGGTTTCAGACCTGACTCCGGTTACAGTCTCAAGCTACGCAATACGCATAACCTGGACTGCGCCTTCCGCCGATATCAGCCGCCGGGGGGAGGCGGCGGAAAACTATATATTGCGCTATACTACCTCCGGTTTTATCAGCGCCGACGAGGGATTCTACAGCGCGCTCTCATACGCGCAAACCTGGACGCCGCTTGAGGCAGGTTCGGCGGAAACGAAAATTGTAGAAGATTTTAATCCGGGCGCCACTTACTATTTCGCGCTGGAAACTATTAACAGCCACAAGCTGCGCTCAGAGCTTTCCAACCCGGCCGCCGCTTTCGCGCTTGTGCCGCTGGCCCCGATGAATTTTCAGCTGACCCGCGCCGGGGATTCCGTGACTATGACCTGGATACCCCCGGCGGGCTTTCAGAACCGCATTCCCTTTAACAACCGCTTCAATCCGGCCTACCCCTACGAAATTAAAAAATACGAAGTTTACCAGGCTACCGCCCCGGCCGATGCGGAGTGGACATACATAGGCGAAACCTCTTCAGATACATTGACCTGGACGCAGATTATGTTGGACGGGGATGGGGATTATTTCCACGTACGCGCCATCAACCAGGCCGGCGTATCCATTCCGTCCTACGCGCGCGCCAGCCTGAGCGGAGGGCTTTATTTCCTGGCCCCGGATAACCAGAGCATACTGGAGGTGCCGGCGGACGGCGCCGGGGCTTTCTTCTCATCGTCCGCAGATCCGATGGAGGCGTACAACATAGAGATCTCCACACATCCGGAGGACCTGGGCGGCAGGGTTGTGAAATCTGTTGAGTTTTCCGCGTATCGGGGCGGGTTGCAGCCGGATACCGGCTTCAGGTTGTCAAAGAACGGCACACTGAAGCTTTACTACGCCAAATCGGGCGGGGTAATAACCCCCTCCGCGGCAACCGACGAAAAGACCCTCAGTATGTATTTCTACAACGGTGCGCGCTGGCTGCAGATGTACGGGGGCGTCAACGCCGTAGATCGCAGCGTTAAGCTTGAGACCAGGCTGTTGGGCCGTTACCAGTTGCGGACTACCGAACGCGGCGGCAGCTTCGCCGCAGACAAGGCCGGCCTTACTAACCGTCTCATCACTCCAAACGGAGATAACAAAAATGATACGATGGTCTTTGTTTTTGACAACCCGCAGGAGAAGAATGTGAAAGGGAAAATTTATGACCTGCGCGGGGCGCTGGTGAGCGTTATGAAGGCGGGGCCGACGGGGAACTCCCTGCTTTGGGATGCCAAAGTCGGCGGGCGGACGGCGCCGGGCGGCGTATACATATATCAGATAGAGGCGGACGGCACGGTTTATAACGGCACCGTGGCGGTGATAAGATAGGGATCAGGGAAGAAAGGCTAAAAAATGGTAACTACTCAGGTAGACAGAATTCAGAATTCAGGAGTCAGAATGAAGATGCCA
>CAZYFL010000164.1:0-5628 GCA_964646805.1 uncultured Elusimicrobiaceae bacterium
CAATGGCCCACCACCTACTGGAATGGTACGGGCTGGCAGAATAACGCGGCGCCTATGTGGCTGCCGGTAACGCTGGTCGGGAGTTCCGGCGACTTAAACCGCGCCTGGACCTACCCCACTCCGAACTTCTCGCTGCTTTTCAACGGCGGCTCCGGCCACAGGTTCAGAACGCAGGTGCGGGCGAAGGATGTGGCCAATAACCAGCAGGCTCCGACCGTTGAGAATTACTTTGAGTATGACGTGCAGCTCCCGACCTCAACTGTTTTAAGCCCGGTGAACGCTTCGGAGATAAGCAAATGGCAGTATCTGGACGGTAAGGCCAAAGACCCCTATCCCGGCGCGGGACTGGATATAACCCAGTTGCTGATAATAGACAGGGGCGCGGCCAATGACGGGGATTATTACTGGTGGACGGGCTCGTCCTGGACCGCCACGGTCAATAACTGGGTGACGGCGAACTGGACCGCCGCTATCGGCACCGGCGCCTGGAGCTGGGGTTTCACTCCGCCTTCGATCCTGACAAGCGGGAACTGGTACAGGGTAATTTCAAGGGCGAAAGATAAAGCTTTGAATTACGACGCCGTTCTCGCGACTTCAACTTTCAAGTACGACCCCTCCTCCCCGCAATCCAAGCTGCTGGACCTGAGGGACTACCAGTCCGGAGACGATACCTCCTACACCGACAGGCTGGATTTTGTGCACGGCGAGGCCTGGGCCGGGGTGCCGATAACGGAAACGGCGGTAAATATATACGACGAAGCCGGCGGCAGGACCTGGAATAACGGCATCTGGGACGCCGGCAACACCGGCGGCTGGAACACCTGTTCCGGGAAGGAGTATTTCACCTGTTCGGGGGCCGCCATACCGCCGGGATTCAGGGCCGGGACGGCGGAGTTCAGGGGCTGGATAAAATCCAGGGCCAAGACGGCCGCAAAAACCGAGACTGTGGGCGCGGGCAGAGTTATCTATATAAAGAGAGGCAGCTGGCCCTATTCCTTTGTTTCCGGCCCGCAGCATGGCGCATACCTCAGCGCCCTGGCCGCTATAAATATGAAGATGAGCTATGGCACTAATGTCACACCGACCTGGGCCAGGGTGAAGGTGGAGAATATTACGGACGCCACGGTGGTACAGGACTGGATTGACGCAGCTATCGGATTGCCTGACCTGCTGTCATATCCCAATTTCGCTATTTACGCGGCCACATATACGGTCGGTTTCGGCTGGACCAATAATAAAATATACCGCATAAGGTCCAGGGCCGCTTATGACACGGCAAGCAGGGAAGAGACTGCGGCGGCCGCGGAGGACGACGGCGTGATAGTGGTATTCGACCAGACCAACCCTGCCACCAGAATAACGGTTCCCGCCCACGGTGTCACCTATAACAGCGTAACGCAGTTGAACGGCACTGCGGGAGATAACCTTTCCGGTGTGGACAAAATTGATATTTCCATAGCGGATATAAACCAGCCCACGACCTATTATTGGCGCTGGTGGACCACTTCCGGCACCTGGATAACGGGCGAGTATTTCAACGCGGCAACCATGCCCTCCACTTATACCTGGACATATTCCAACCTTCCCGCCTGGGAGGACGGGAAGGCTTATAACATAAGGACCCGCGCTTACGACAAGGCCGCCAACAGCGAGAACCTGCCGGCCATACTTAAATACACCGACGCCGGACAGAATTATTCAAAAACTTTCAGGTACGACATTTCCGGGCCGGCTACAACTGTTTCCGTTCCGGCAAACGATCAGATCTATGGCGCCATGGCCAAAATAGAGGGCAATTCCACCGACCTCTACAGCAACGTTAATATAGGCAGCGTGGAATTGTCGCTGCAACGCAACGTTGATTCCTGGTACTGGGATCCGGCCGGCGGCTGGAGCGCGGGCTCGGCTCAGTGGTTCACAGCCACCTCCACCTATACCGAGAAGAGCGTGAACTGGTATTATGACTTCAGCGATATCTGGCACACTACGTATACCTATACGGCCCGGGCCCGCGCCAAAGACTACACTCTGACCGGCCAGAACCAGGGCGCCGGATCCGCCGCCGCGGTTTTCTACGTAGACAAGACCAATCCCGATTCAATTATAACCTTTCCAACCACGCTTCCGCGAAGCTCTGTTAACTCTATCACAGGCACAGCCGCGGACGACAGGAAGATGTATCTTGCGGACACGCTCCAGGCGGCGAAGATACGGATATACAGATCCGTTGGCGGCGCATATTGGAACATAGGTACAAGCTTATGGGATGAATACCCCGCCGCCCCCGAAGCTTACTGGTCAACGACCACATTTACTTTTGCCGGAACGGCGCAATCAAGCGGTTCGTTCTCTTTTAATTCGGCGAATGTGATCTGGAACTCGGGTTACACTTACAAGGTTGATTCAAAAGCGAAGGACTATGTCGGCAACTATCAGTCTTCGGATTACTCGGTGACATTTAAGTTTGACAACACAAATCCTGAATCAACAATAGGCTATCCTGCCGACAACATTCATTACCCCGTCATTTCAACAACCTCTTTTACCGGAACTGTTGTTGACCCGAGCAACGGCTCGGGCGTCGCTTCCGTCAGGGTCTATGTGCAGGACCTGACACAGGGGACAACCTACTGGAGCGGTGTGGCCTGGACTGACCTGGACTCACAAAAATGGCTCCTTGTTCCTCTGGCCGCGCCCACCTTTGGCTGGAACGGCGCTGATTACGGTTCTCCCGACTGGATAGACGGAAACCAATACAGAATAGTTTCAAGAGCGAGTGATCAGGCTGCCAATAATGAAGCAAATGGCGCCGGGAATGCGGGCACCGTCAGGGATTCCGACTTTGTATATGACGTCACAAAACCCACCGCGGTTATAACATACCCTTATAATGGCGGCTATATAAGCCAATCGGGCAAAATAACGGGAACAGCTTATGACAAACCCAACGGAAAAACCAATGAGGTGTATGTAAGGATAAAGCAGCTCACCGGCCCCAAACAGAACCATTACTGGCGGATATCCGATTCAAGCTGGACAGTTCAAAGCGCGCCTGATATCTGGAATGCGGTTACTTCGTCCGGCACATTAAGCCCTGACGCCACCTCATGGCAATTAGCCACCCTGACATGGCAATCCGGCGAGACTTATGAAATGAACGCCTATGCAAAGGACAGGGCGAACTGGACCCAGGTTGTTTACAGCACGGTAACCAATATTAAAGCCGATTTCACCGCGCCGAGTTCCACGGTAACCTACCCGGCCCATGGCGATATTCTACAACTGGATCTCACTGTTGTTTCAGGCTCCGCCTCTGACCCTTCTCCCGGGCAGATAGACAAGGTGCGGGTCTCTTACAAATGCGTTTCCGGCATCTGCGTCGGCCAATACTGGAACGGGGCCGCGGGTTCCTGGACCTCCGCTTCCGAACTGTTCTACGACGCCGCCATCCTTTCCGGGAATAGATGGGAGGCGACGGGGGCATCCACGCCGACATGGGTTACTTCCGTAGCCGGCATACAGTATGAAATATTCGCCAAGGGCGTAGACCAGGCCGCCAACGAGGTGGCAAAACCGGGCGCTCCGGCTGCAAACTCCTCGTTCATACAATTCACCCTTAAAACGCCGCTGCCTCTTTCCGGCATAACCGCCCCCGATACCAACACACCGCACTGGCTGGCGACGCCCGCGCCGACTATAGCCGGCACGGCCGTTTTCTCCTCTACGGTGCAGGTGAGGGTGGTGGATTTCGGCCCGGATCTTACCGAACTCGCGGGGAATGATGATTTGGTCTGGAACGGCGGAGCCTGGGTCTCCACAACTTCGTTTACCGGCTATGTGGGAGTGGATGTCTATAATCCAGCCACGTCCATCTGGCAATGGCAGATAGCCTCAGGCCAGTGGAACGGCAACAGAAGATACCGCGTAAGATCAAAAGCGGTCAAGGACACGCTGGAAGAAGCGCCGGGGACGGGTAATGTCTTTTTTATAGACTCCACCCTGCCAGCGGCCGCAATCACCCAGCCGGACAGAAGTTACGTAACCACGCTCAACGCCATGTCGGGGAATGTCTCGGATGCCGCGCCGGGCATACTGCAAAGCGCATATTTCAGGGTGAAACGCCAGGGTATAGCCCAGTACTGGAACTGGCAGGCTTCCACCTTCACGGTTTTAGACGCAAGCCCGCAAAAATATACCGACCTTCCGGCCGGGATAGCAGGTTCATTAGCCTCTTATACCACGGATTATTTCAGCGACGGCAGGGCGTGGGAGGTCAATAAAACCTACATTGCCCAGCTTTTTGCAACGGACAAAGCGGGGAATGTGGCGCAGGCAACGGATAGCGAGTTCACCATAGATCGTTCCAGCCCTCTGGCGAGGATACTAATTCCGCCCGCTTCCGGCGCGAAGATCCGGTACATGCCCTCGCTTTCCGGCACCGCAGAGGATAACCGGCTTAATCAAAAGGTAAGGATAGCCATGAGGAATCTCACGGGCGGCCTTTGGTACGGCGGCGCCTCCTTCAACCAACCCACGGGTGAAACTCCCTATTGGCTGGACATTAACGGAACCAACGGTTTTCTCTCTCCTGACGCCACCAGCTGGATATACTCACCCGCCGGCCTTGACGACGATTTCATCAGCGCCAATCAGTACCTTATACTGGTACGCTCAAGCGATGTGGCCGGTAATTATGAACCGCAATTCACCTTAAACTGGACCTCAATGACGGTGATTATAGACAAGGAGGCCCCCGTTTCCGGAGTTATCCGCCCGCTTGATTCCGGCGGCGCGGTTAACGGCAGATACAAGCCGGGAGAAATAGGGAAGGTCGTTAATACCACATACCTTAAGGGGACTGTCACGGATTGGCCGGCCGTTAATTACGCGGGAGTTAACAATGTCCGACTGAGGCTCTCCTATCTTCTGGCCGGGGATACCTATTACTGGACAGGAGCGGTTTTTAGTTCGTGGACTGTCAATGAAAATACCGCCTGGCAGGACATAGTGCCTTCCGGCGGTCCTCTGACGAAGGATTGGGATTATGCGCAGGATATAGGCTGGTACGCCGGCGGCGACATGGAGTACAAGCTTGAAATGCGATCCATGGATGATTCGCGCCTCTCCAACGGCGCCGGCGACGGCAACTGGGAAATTGCGCCATTCGTGACAAAGAAGTTCATAGTTGACGGTACTGTGCCTACTGTTCTGATAACAACCCCGACCGATTCGGCCAGGTTAAATTATATGCCGGTAATTTCAGGGACGGCCGGCGCGGATTTGGCGGGTTTAAGCGTTGTGAGTATAAAAGTGTCTTCATACAGCGCGGGGAGCTGGCTGGTGGTAAGTGATAATAACCAGGCGGACAATATCTGGGGAAGTTCCTGGAGCTGGACGGGGCTAAGCGGGCTGATAAACCAGACAACCTACCAGATAGTGGCAAAAGACCAGGATAAAGCGGGCAACTGGTCGCCGGTTTATTCAACCACAACATTTGTATACGACACAACAAAACCGTCAGTTGGCATAATTGCTCCCGTTAACAGCCGCTATTACGGCGTTAATGCCGCGGAGTCCGCGTATTATCTAAGCCAGTTAAACGGCACAAGTTCAGATGCCTACGGCATA
>CAZYFL010000165.1:0-5547 GCA_964646805.1 uncultured Elusimicrobiaceae bacterium
CTATCTCAGGTAGACAGAATTCAGGAGCCAGAATTCAGAATGGTGGAGCCTTTTTCATCGCCGACATTCTCATTCCCGACTTCTGACTCCTGAATTCTGACTACTGGCTACCTGAGCAGTTACAAAAGGTCGGCTATTTGCGGGACGCTGCGCTGGCCGCTAGTCAGTTAGTATGCTTCAGCAGGTGGTCTTTACGCTGCTTTATTTCCTCTTCCAGCTTTTCGAATTTCTCTTTGGCTTTTCCCTTGTTCTCGTCCATCCATTCGCCGAGTTCCTCACGGGTTGCTTTTCCCGATTTGGGGGCGAACAGGATCCCGAGAGCCGCTCCTATGAGGCCGCCCGCCATGAACGCGCCTATTATTTCTCCGCCTTTGTTTTCAGACATACAATTCTCCCTGTAAAAACCAGCTAAACCTGCCCCCTATCTTATATATTAGCGAAGGCTCTTGTCAAACGCTTTTGACTTGAATTGGCGCGCTTAATTGAGTAGATTATTAACAACGGTCAGACCGCCAGACCGTAAACGTCCGGTAAATCCGTCATTCGTGATTGTCATTCCTGAGATCTTTCCAGGCAATCTTTATGGATTTCCGCATACGAATCGCGGGAATGACATGTGGGTTCGCCGGATCCAGGCCAGAACGAGGACTTATGATCGACATCACAAAAAATATCGCCGCCGCCCCCCGGCGCACCAAGGCTTCCGTAATCCGTGAGCTCCTCAAGATAACCAATAAACCCGGAGTCATCTCCTTCGCAGGCGGCCTCCCTGACCCCCGGCATTTCCCTTACGATTTTGTGGCTGAATCCGTGAAAGAGATAATGGCCAGGAAAGGCAGGGTGGCCCTGCAGTACGGGCCCACCGACGGCCTGCCCGAACTGAAAGAGGAATTCATCAGGTTTTTAAAAAAACACGAAGGCATAACCGCCAAGCCTGAGAACCTCATTGTTACCACGGCTTCCCAGCAGGCGCTGGACATAGTGGGCCGCCTTTTCATAGACGCTTCCGACCCCGTGCTGGTGGAAAAACCCAGTTACATGGGCGGCCTGCAGGTGTTCAAGTCCTACGGTGCGGATTTCGTCGGAGTCAAGCTGGAAGACGACGGCATAAACACCGGGGAACTTGAAGAGAAACTCGCCTGGCTCAGGAGCCAGGATGAGCATTACAAATTCGTCTACCTGGTGCCTGATTTTCAGAATCCCAGCGGCGTAACGCTCTCCCAGGAGAAGCGGAAAAAGGTGATAGAGCTTTCCGAAAAATACGACGTGGCCGTAATAGAGGATTCTCCCTACCGCCAGATACGCTTTGAAGGCAAGGCGTCCGATATGCTTTATCGCCTCGATCAGGATACCCGCAAGACCAATAATATAATTTCGGTGTTCACTTTTTCCAAAATTTTTGCGCCCGGCCTGCGCCTCGGCGTCATACTCGCGCATCCCCAGATCATCAGGAAGATGGAGATCCTGAAGCAGTCGCTTGACCTCTGTACCTCCAGCCTGAACCAGCTTATAGCGGCGGATTTCCTGCGCACCGGCTTCTTTGAGAAGCACATAGAGGCGATCAAGAAAACCTACAAACTGAAGAAAGACACCATGGTGGCCGCTCTGGAAAAATATATGCCGGATGGCGTCACCTGGACAAAGCCGGAGGGCGGTCTGTTTCTGTGGGTGCGCCTGCCGGAGGGCATGAGCGCCGACGAGATGTTTGCCGACGCCCTGAAAGAGAACGTGGCCTATGTTATAGGTTCCGCTTTCCACTGCGACGGCTCCGGCAAAAACACCATGCGTCTGAACTTCTCTTATCCCACCCCCGAAGATATAGACGAAGGCATAAAGCGCCTCGCCACCGCCGTTAAGAAGCGCATGGTCGCGGCCAGCTAATGTCCGACTTCTCAGCCGAATTCAGCCGAAACCTGCGCGGCGCCGGAGTAGTGGGAGCCGGCGGTGCGGGCTTTCCCTCCTATGTGAAAGCGCAGGGGCGGGCTGAATATGCGCTGGTAAACGCGGCCGAGTGCGAACCTCTTCTCAACAAAGACCAGAAGATACTGGAATATTTCCACGCCCAGGTTTTCGACGGGCTGGAGTTGTTGATGAAGGCCGTCGGCGCTAAGCAGGGCATCATCGGCATCAAGAAGAAGCACGAGAAGCTTGTCACGCGCCTGGAGGAAACAGCGAATGGCCGGAAAAATATCTCCGTGCTGAAAATGGGGGACTATTACCCCGTGGGCGACGAGCATTGCCTGGTCTACGAGGCCACCGGCCGCATAGCGCCTCCCGGCGGCATACCGCTGGATGTGGGCTGCCTGGTCTGCAACGTTGAAACTCTCTACAACGTCGCCTTCCCGCGCCGGCCGGTCACCGAAAAATTTATAACCGTAAACGGGGCCGTAAAAAAGCCCGCTACTTTCAGAGTTCCCGTGGGTGTAACCTGGAGGGAGGCCGTGGAAATATGCGGCGGCTTTACTATAAAGGATCCCGCAGCGATAGACGGCGGACCCATGATGGGCAAGGTCATGACCGATTTTGAAGCGCCGGTAAGCAAGGTCTCGTCAGGTATAATAGCGCTGCCGAAAAATCATCCGTTGATAGTCAAAAAAGCGCAGAGCCGGCCTGTGTTCACCCGTGTAGGGCGCTCCGCCTGCGACCAATGCTCTTTCTGCACCGAGTTTTGTCCGCGCTACCTGCTGGGCCACAACGTGCAGCCGCACCGCGTGATGCGCACCATGCTTTTTTCCGGCGGCCCGGAGCATAAGCTGCACAGCCAGTACGGTCTGCTCTGCTGCGAGTGCTCGCTTTGCAGCCTTTATTCCTGTCCCGAGAACCTGCACCCGGCATCGGCCTGCGCGGCTGCCAAGTCGGACCTGCGCGAAATCAAGATGGGCTTTAAAAATTCGCCTTTGGATAACGGCCGCGTCCCGCAGGCGCATCCTGTGCGCGATTTCCGCAAGGTGCCGGTTTCAAAGCTGATAAAACGGCTGGGGTTGGAGGATTATAACAAGGATGCCCCCTGGAGCGAGGTTTCGTACAAGCCTTCACGGGTCAAAATTTTAATGAGCCAGCATATCGGCGCGCCCTGCTCTCCGTCGGTGAAAGAAGGGCAGAAGGTGGAGAAAGACGCGGTGGTGGGCGACGTCCCCATAGATAAGCTGGGTTGCCCTGTGCACGCGAGTATTTCCGGCATTGTTGGCAGGGTCAACGATAAATATGTGGAGATATATGCTTAATGCCATTGGAGGGGTTGAACTTTCAAGCGTAGCTAAAGGCCTGGAAGCGGCCGATGCCATGCTGAAAACTTCCAATATCAAACTGATATTGTCGCGCTCCGTTTGTCCGGGTAAGTATATCGCGCTGGTGGCCGGCGACGTGGGCGATGTTAACGCCGCCGTGGAGGCAGGCTCCGCAAAGGCCGCTCACTCGCTTGTGGACAGCTTTGTAATTCCCAATATCCACCCCGAAGTTTTCCCGGCCATAGAAGGCGCCGCCGTGGTGGAAGGCCTTGAGGCCCTCGGCATAATAGAGGCGTTTTCGGTTTCCGCGCTGATAGAGGCCGCCGACGCCGCAGTCAAAGCCGCGCCGGTAAAACTCCTTGAAATACGTCTGGCCATGGCCATCGGCGGCAAAGCCTTCGTCACCTTAACCGGTTCCGTGGCCGCCGCAGAAACCGCCGTAGCCGCCGGAGCCGCCGTAGTAGCCAAAAAAGGCCTGCTGGTAGAAAAAGTAGTAATCCCCCGGCCCAGTCAGGAACTCCTGCGGGAAATAATTTAACACTAGAGATTTTATTTCCGCTTTGGAATTGCATAGTCTGCGTACAATATATTATGAAGTACATTCGTGTAGGGGAATCGTCCTCCGGTACGGCTCAAAAAGGAAATATGAATATAAAAAATAACTGGAGAAACCGCTGGTGGTTGGTTGCCACGCTGGCGTTTGGCGCCGTTCCGGCCCATGCCGTTATGGACGGGGCGGGGCATGATTTCTTCCCTGTTGCGGCGATCTTCACGGCATCCGCCACAATAACCTATGCCAACGCAAATAGGGGACAGCGCCCTATTATTGTGGACGAGTTGCTTGTTTTTAGGATATCATTCAAATTATGCCAAGACTGGCAAGAATAGGAAAATAGGTCGCTGTCCCCTGGAATTCTGCGCACCCGGGCCGAGGAAACCCTTGCGTCGGTTTCCCCCCGAAGCGGGGCCCCCCACCTCAGGGCGCTCAGGGCAAGCCCACCGCCGCTCGGTTGATAACCTGAATAATTACCTTAATTATAACAAAGAATCTCCGTAACTTGCGTATCACAGAGGCCCAAAAGCTCACGTAACACGCATACCCCGTCGGAGCATTTGTCATCGTTCCGGTGAAACCTTTGACGTCACCCCGGCGAAAGCCGGGGTCCAGTGTCGTAGATACTTCTGGATCCCGGCTTTCGCCGGAATGACGACTTGGGGTTACATGAGCTTTTGGGAACATAATTCTCTGAATTGCAATTCAACTGCCGAATTTAGGACAATATGTATGAAGCACATTTATGTACGGGAAATCGTCCTCCGGTACGGCTCAAAAAGGAAAGAGGGCGTCCGTCCTGCGACGCCCTGATGCTGTTTAAGGGGCGCTCAACGCCTTCTGAAACGCCTCCGGTTGGATCTCGATCTCCCGCAAGAATTTCGCGGATCAGAATGGGAAAGGGGACGCAGCTTTGTTTCTTGGATATTTGGAATTCCCAAATTCCGGCGGCGGCATACAATTTCCGGAGCTCAAACAGGACGGTCTAGCTGTTTCAAAGTTTGTTATAATAAGTCAAAGTGGATAAGGGGCGCTCCACATGAGTCCTACAGTCTTGAAATATAAAAGCTATCGCTTCTTTTTCTTCTCACGGGAGGAAAAACGCATACATGTCCATGTGACATCACCTCATGGCGAAGCGAAATTCTGGATAGACCCAATTGTGGCATTGGCATATAATTATCGCTTCGGTTCGCGTGAACTCCGTGAAATCCAGAAAATTATCGGGGAAAATTTGCATGAAATCAAAAACGCGTGGAAAAAATATTTCAAAAGTTAACATCGTCTCGGTTTCGCGCTATAACATGTGGCTTAATGCCGGCGGCAAGGAATATGTTTTGCCTTACGCGAAATTCCCATGGTTTAAGTACGCGAAGCCAAGCCAACTTAACAATGTTCAGTTTTTGCACGGGCATCATTTATTTTGGCCGAAATTAGATATTGATTTGGATTTGGATTGCATTTCCAATCCTAAAAATTATCCTCTTGAGGCGAAAATCACCCATAAGCGCAGTTAGAGGCCGTTTTAATCAGGGGTGGAGTAAAATGATGTCTGTGTGTCTGAGACACAATACCTATTCTTGTCGGTTTAGACCGTTATTGTCGCAGGGGCAGGAAAATAGAAAGTAGATTTTGAACGCCGATAAATTCAGGGTTTTTTTTAGGATACGGCGCCGGCATCGCAGCGGAAGAATACTATGGAAAGCGGCGGTAGGGTCAGCCTGAGCGAATAGGGACGGCCGTGCGAGGGAGCGGCTTCCGCGGGTA
>CAZYFL010000166.1:0-5518 GCA_964646805.1 uncultured Elusimicrobiaceae bacterium
CTCCCTCAAACTCAACGAGAAGCTTTCCGCCCTGGGCGCCGCCGTGAAAATGACCCGCGCCGGTGACGAAATCGTGGCGCTGGCCGACCGCCCCAAAATAGCCGGAGATATGGGCGGGGACCTGTTCCTCAGCATACACAACAACGCCATAGGCGACGGCGAGGATCCGTTTACGCAGCCGCGCGGCTTTTCAATCTACCACTCCCAGCGCCACAGCCGGGCGCTCGCCGCCGCCATACACAGGGCATATCTTAAAAACATACAGTTGCCCGACGAGGGCCTGCGCTACGGCGACTACCTGGTGACCCGTATGACCTGGATGCCGGCCGTGCTGATAGAAAACGCCTATATGATAATCCCGCGCCAGGAAGAAATGCTTAATACCCCGGCCTTCCAGGAAGAACTGGCAGGCGCTATTGTTGAAGGCGTGCTTGAGTTTTTCAATGTTCCGGCGCGGACGGCTTCCGCGAAGAAGGCGCAATAATGAGCGACATGCTTGAAGTCCTGATAAAGTTTTCCGAAGACCTGCCCGCCGAGGGCGGCAGAGGCGAGGATGCCCTCTGGGAATACCTGGCGCGCCGGGGGGCCGGCATTATAAACTGCCGCGCCGGCAGCTTTTTTGAGGCCGACGAAGTTAAGCGCCGCCTTACCCTTAGAAATAGCATTGTCCCTGTGGGCGGCGATCTTGCGGGCAGCAGCTTCGGCTACGAGGGCGTGGCCGGTTTCTGCGCGGAATCCAGAAAATCCGTCCTGATAAACGATGCCGAAAACAGTCCGTTGTTCACAGGGAATGTGGACAAAGGCTCCGGCTTCAGAACTGAGACCGTGATAGCCGTGCCGGCAATCGCCAACGGCGAGCTACTGGGCGTGATAGAGTTCATAAACTCCATTCCCGGCTCCTTCTCAGACGAGGAACTTAAAGCGGCGGAACTGATAACCGCGCTGGTGGCGCGCGACGTCTATATAAAAAAACTGGAGGCCACCATAAAGCAGCTTAATCTCAAAGGAGAGAGCACCATAAACAACCTCTCCGGCGGTTTCATAGGCGCCGACATGGAGGGGAAAATAATATTCTTTAACCCCAAGGCTTCCGAAATCTTTGAGGTGGGGCAGGAATACCTGAATAAACCCGTAGTGGAGCTTTTCCAGCTCTGCCCCGACATTGTCGGGGCCATAGACGACGTTATGAAGCGGGGCAGGACCGTGCGTCGCATGGAGTTCAAGTACAAAGTCAACGGCAAAGAAAAGGTTATAGGCTACAGTTCAATCAACATAAAGGGCGTGGACGGCAAAGTAATAGGCGCCGGCATAATCTTCCAGGATATAACCAACTTGTAGTCTATCCCATTAAAATCAATGCCGGTTTTACTGACGGGCAATAACGTGATAGAGTTGTCCGGCTGTTGTTTGCGGAATTGCTGAGGCGGGCCGTCCGTTAAGGCCGCTCCCTGCTGAATTTTATATTATAGTCCCTGTATAACCCCCTATGACACGCACAGCCAAATTCATTGTCTCCGCCGCCTTGCTCGTGTTCGCTCTTCATGTCGTCAATGGTATATATTACGGCGGTCAGCTCCCCAACTGCGCCAGAAGTTCCGACGAGGGCATGAATAGCAACTGGCTACAGTTTGACCGCCTGGTGGACCAGGATTCGGGTTATATGCCGGCCTATGAAATACTGGTCAACATTGCGGAGCGTGTCGCGGGCAGGAACTGGACGGCTATTTATCTGCTGGTCAACACTGTTCATCTTGCCCTGCTGCTTCTTTTTACTTACCTGCTGGGCGCCAGAATCCGGGGGTCGGAGACCGGGGCGCTTGCAGCGCTTTTGGTGTGCTTTTATCCGTCTTTTGCGGGGGCCTACAACAGGTACTGCATGGAATTTGCACTTACGGGGGTGGTAACCGCGGCCGTATACCTGCTGCTCAGGTCGGAATACCTTTCCCGGCGGCGGTATGTTCTGGCTTTTTTTGCGGTCTCTCTCTACGGCCTGCTGCTCAGGGAGACCATCCCCGCCTTTCTGGCGGGACCTCTGTTGTGGGCTCTCGCGCACAGGCTGAGTACCACCTGGAGGCGAAATTCCAGGTCCGGAAAAAGGCTTCTGCTCACGGTGGCTTTATGCACCGCGGCCCTGGCGGCCGCGCTGTTCCTGAACGATGGCGTCCGCAGGTTTATGCTGGAGCGGCTTTTCTGGGAGTCGTCCGGCGTTCCCTGGTACAGCCGGGAAAACCTGGCTTTTTTCTGGAGAGGCCTCTGGGAGAGCCAGCTGACCCCGCTGCTGGCCGCGCCGCTCCTGGCGGGGGTGTATTTTTTCTGCAGGGAGGCGGATAAAAACGTCAAGGTTACGCTGTCACTCTGGATACTGCTTCCCAACCTGATCCTGCTGTTTATTTCCCACGGCAAGGCGGCGCGCTACCTGCTCCCGCAACTGCCTGCCCTAGCGCTGATAAGCGCCTTTTTCCTGAGAAAACTCGTATGGTCGCGCGCCGGACTGGCCGGGCTGTCGCTTCTGCTGGGGGCCGGGGTGTTCCAGCTTTACGCGATCTTCTACGCCCCGGAGGTCATAACCGGCCTGTCGTGGAAAGGTTTAAATTACTGGAGTCCGGAGTCATATCTGCTGGGCGACAGGCTGGACACTGAAACTCTGGGTTTTAGGACCGAACTGCCGGTGAAAATAGCCCGCGCGATTATCTCCGACCGGGAACGGCGGTACGAGCGCGACAGGCGTAAATCTTGCAATGTGGCTTTTTTTCCTGCCGACTGGTCTTTGCAGTACTATATCGCGCGCTCGTATGCTTTAATGAACGGCGGATTTAGGCTGGAGGAGGTTCGTAAAGGCTTTTCTATTATTGCGGACAAGCCATGCGACATAGACATCTTCGCCCATATGCGCATCCTGTCTCCTGGTGACACGGAATACATGGTTCAGATGGTCCCTCACGGAGCGCCGCGACCGCCGCTGAAAGAGAAGATTGACGCGTATCTGCGCTCCTCGTATGGACTGGCGTGCTGGGCGCTCGGCATAAAGCCGGTGCCCCGGGATTGGGAAAAGCTGAGACGGGAATGGGTTGCCCGCCTGGACGAATTTAACGATATCGAGGTAGTCACCGATCGGGAATTTGACGCCTATATCCTGGCGGCACGCCCAAAAGTTCCGGGACTATGACAGCAGAAAGGCGCATTATCGTGTCCGCTGACGACTTCGGGTTGTGCGAGAGCGTCAACCTGGGGATACTGGACTGCTGCGCCGCGGGCGCTCTATCCAGCGTCTCTATCGTTTCCGCCGGGGACGCTTTCCGTTCGGGCGCGGAACAGATAAAGAATTTTCCCGGCGTAGGAAAAGGCGTGCACTTGTGCCTTAACGACGAACTTCCCGTTCTTCCGCCGGCGGATATTCCCGGGCTGGTCCGGAATGGGCGCCTCCTGTCTTACGGTGAAATGCTCCTGCGTATGGCCGCGGGCAGGCTTGATCCAGCCGAAGTTTACCGTGAGTGGAAAGCGCAGATAGAAGCCGTGCTCTCCATAGGGATCTCCCCGGACCACCTTGATTCCCATAACCACGTTCATCTGTATCCTGCGCTGTTTAAGGTGCTGGTGCACCTTGCGGAGGAGTACGCTATAGGGTCGGTCAGACTTCCCGGCCCCGGCGCCCTGGCCGATGGGGGGCTCGATGCCGCTTCCGCGGCCAAGTATCTGCTTTCGGCCGGATTTGCCGCAAGAAGCGCCGGGCTTGAGTTGCGCTCAATAAGCCATCCCGCTTCAACAAGAGGTTATTTTCGCTGCGGCGGCGCGGATGTCGGCACGTTAAGACGGTGGGCCGCACTGGGCCGCCCGGGAGAAGTCGCCGAGATCATCACTCATCCGGGCAGGGGAGTTTCCGCTGATTGCCCGCGGTATTCCGGCTGGAGGTACAACTGGCAGGCTGAAAGGGACGCTCTTCTGAGTTTTGCCGGTTCCGGCGGCTGGCGGGCTACCGGCGCCAGCCTTTGCGCCTACAGCGCCCTGCAAGTGAGCCCTGCTGATACTTCCGCGGGTGCAAGGACGATAACCGGGCTTTCCGTCGTAATACCCGCCTGCAATGAGAGAGAGAATATAGCCAAAACCCTTGCTATTACCAGGCGCTACCTTGGAAAGCACGCGTCAGACTGGGAAATACTCGTGGTGGACGACATGAGCGCAGACGGAACAGGTGATGAGGCCGCGCGCCTGCTGCGGGGCGGCAATGGCCGGGTTATCCGTACCGGCGCGCGGGCAGGCTACGGCGCGGCGCTCCGCGCCGGGTTCGACGGCGCCTCTAAAAGCCGCATATTATATTTTGACGCGGATTATCCGGCGGGCATCGAATACGCCGCGGAGGCTTTCCGCTACTCCGGAACATTTGATCTGGTAATCGGATACCGTACGAACTCCTGGAGCGAAGGCGTGCTACGGTATGTATATCACTATGCTTATGGAGCGCTGATACGGCTTTTTTTCGGGCTGAAGGTCTCCGACGTGAATTTTGCCTTTAAACTGTTCCAGAAAAGCGCGTGGGAAAGATTGGGCGTGTCCTCGAGCGGCAGCTTTATAGACGCCGAACTGCTACTTAAAGCGGAGCGCGCGGGGCTTACCATAAAAGAAATCCCGGTTCCGCTACTGGCCCGCACCTTCGGTCGGTCGCGTCTTGCCAATATCAGCAATATCGCAAAGGTTATTTCGGAAGCTTCCGCCTGTTTTATGAGCGGGCCCGGAGTAAGCACCCTGAAGCGCTATACCGGCGCGGGTCTTGCCGCCCGCGTGCACGCCGTGTGCCGGCTACTCCTTTGTCCGGTGGGGAAGGTAGAGCGCAGACTGCCCCGCGCCGGCCGCATACTGGATTTCGGCTGCGGCATCGGCGTGCTTTCCCATATGGCCGTGTTGAGCTGTCCTGGAAGGAGAATGGTGGGCGTGGATATCGACCCCGGCAAGATAACGGCAGCCAGGAGGTTCCGCGGCGGCGAAGGCGCTCCGGACTTTTCGGTTTCGGCCGCCGGCGCGTTCCCGCCCGGACCGTACGCGGCCATAGTGGCCAGCGACGTGCTTTACCTGCTGGACTACGGTTCCCAGGCGGAAATTCTGGCTAGCTTTTATACGAACCTGGCGCCGGGAGGATGCCTGCTGATAAAGGAAACCGACACGCATCCGCGCCGGAAGCATTGGGTTAACCTGGCCGAGGAGACGCTGGCGGTAGGGGTTTTCGGGTTTACCAAAGGCAGGGGAATATTCGTGCGCGGAGCGGAGAGCTGGCTGCGGATGCTTGCGGAGGCGGGATTCAAAGCCAGTATGATAAGGCTGGACCGGGGCTACCCGCATCCGCACGTTCTGTATGAAGCCGTAAAGCCCGCGCTATAACGCTATCCCGGAAAGGGCGCGGCCGACGGAGGCATGGGGGTTATGTCGGGAGGTCTGGAATCAGAATAGCAACTCCCGTTGAATCATGGAAATAGGTAACTACTCAGGTAGATAGAATTCAGAATTCAGGAGTCAGAATGAAGATGCC
>CAZYFL010000167.1:0-5368 GCA_964646805.1 uncultured Elusimicrobiaceae bacterium
GTATGCTCGTTCGTCGCGCCTCGCATCCGACTCAAATCTGAGCCTTCAAATGGCCAGTTATTTGCGGGACACTACACTAGGCAAAGTCAGCAAGGCAAAGGCAGGGGTGGCAGCGGGGTTTGCGGACGGGCGTGGTTTTTTGTTAGATTTCAGTGTGGGAAAAAAAGAACTTTTGTGGAGTCTGTTGATAAAAACCGTTAAAATGCTGGTGGCGCTGTTCACGCTGTTTGCTATAGGTTTCTTTGTGGAAAGCCTGCCTTACGTTGAATCTCTGCCGTTTTTAAGCCCGAAATTACCGGTCGGCGTCCTGCTGAACGCTGTCGTTTCCCTGCTGGCGGCGCTCGTTTTTGTGAAGTTCGGGGCGGAGGCTTCCCCAGCGGCCGAGGGGATACTGGATTTTATGCCCGACGCGGGCAGATTGGCGCGTAGCGTGATAAAAATACTGGCGCTACTTTTTGCCTATTACGCTTTTCAGGATGCAGTTTTTCCTTTTATCGCGGATTACGAGTGGCTTTACCAGTCTCTTTTTCTCGGCCTTACGCTTTTCTTTCTCGCAAGCGCGGGGTTGCAGGCTTATCATTCGAGCGAAGAGATAAGCAAGTTCCTGGTGGACGCTCTGCGCCCTTATAAAACCCCCGCCGGACCTGAAAAAAAAGCGGTTGATACAAAGCGATCTCCAGGTTCTTAGGCAACTAGGTTCTGGAGTTACGAGGTTATGGAAAAATTGCTCTTTTCAATGACGATTATTTAATATAATTATCCCACTAGGTAACGGAACGCGGATGCGCGGCTTAGGGGCGGATACCGGAGGGGTTTTTAACCAGATGCTTTCAAATTTTGTGAAAAAGATGTTTCCGCCTAAAGACGTAATAGGCGTTGACATCGGCAACTACGCCGTAAAAATAATCTGTTTTTGCGAGGAGAAAAAAGTCATGAAACTCAGGGACTGGGGCTATATTCCCCTGTCTATCAAGCCGGATACCCCCCCTGAGGAGAAGAAGGCCATAATTTCAGGGGAGATAAAAACCTATCTCAAAAAGAAAAATATACAGTCCAGGAACGCGGTCGCCTCCATCTCCGGCAATGCCGTAATAGTGCGCTACGTCAAACTGCCCAGGCTCTCAAAAAAAGAGCTCGCCCTTACCATCAGCGTTGAGGCCGAGCCCTTCATCCCATTTGATATAAAAGACGTCAACCTGACCTACAGCATCCTCAACGAATCCTCCGAGGAGGGAGATCCGAAGATAGATACGGTGCTGGTTGCCGCCAAGCGCGAGGCTGTGCAGGACAAGATAGACATAATTTCCGGGGCCGGCCTGGATCCGCTTATTATTGACGTGGATTCTTTCGCGCTTGAAACTCTCTACGGGCGCGCAGCGCCCAAAGGGGAAAACAGTTCCGTGCTGATGCTTAACATAGGCCAGAAAGTTACGAATTTATCCATAGTGTCGCAGGGCGTTACGCGCGTGGTACGCGATATCTTCATAGCCGGCGCCACTTTTGATAAAGCCATCTCCAAGGTACTTAAGACGGACGTCGCCGCGTCCGACGCGGTAAAGAAAACCCGCTCCGTGCTGGTTTCCGACGAGGACAAGGAGGCCGCGATTGAGAGCTTCGACCGCGACGGCATAGCGGTTTCCAAGGCGGCAGCCGGAGTGCTGAAGGATCTTTATACGGAGGTTTCGCGTTCCATAGACTTTTACCTGTCCCAGGGCGTGGACCATTCCGTCTCCAGAATAATGCTTTCCGGGGGCATGGCCAACCTCGGCAACATCAACAAGTTCCTGTCCGCCGAATTCAAGGTGCCGGTGGAGATAGTTAACCCGCTGGCTTTCCTGCCCGAGATTCCTAAAAATATCCCCAGGGACGTACTGCCGGCCCTGGCCGTGGCGGCCGGCCTTGCGCTGCGCAAGATGAAGGACTGGGAAGAATGATAAAAATAAACCTCATTCCACCCGAATACATAGCCAGAATAAACCGCAAGGTTCTCATCGCCAAGGCCGTACTGGCCGCCGTTCTGGTGGCGGCCGCGGTGGGGTTGGTTTCCGTCTGGCACATCACACGCGCAGGGAAGATAGAGGCCGCTTTGGCCAGGAATGAGGCGGAAATGGTGATCCTGCAAAAAGACGTGGACCAGGTGAAAGCCATAGAGGCCCAGATAGCCGAGGTGCAGAAGTACCTGAATTCCATAAGCAGCATAAACAGGGGCCGCTTTATCTACACGCGCTTCCTGCAGGACATCACCAGCGATCTACCCTCCACCCTCTGGTTTAACAATATCAGCACGACCCTGTCCGGCAACGTTGTAAGCGTGTCGCTGGGCGTCAATGCCAATTCCGCCTACGATCTGGCATACTGGATAAATTCGCTGGAGACCTCGGGGCCCTACACCGAAGTGGGAATCGGCGGCATCTCGGTAGCCGAGGTGGATATGGTTAAAAAATTAACCGTCCCGATGACCGTAAAATACACATACAGATAAAACTATGAGCGAGATAAAACTTACCAAAGAGCAGCTGGGTCAGATTGCCGCCGGAGCGATTTTCGGCGGGTTGTTTATTTTCGGCTACCTTCAGTACTTCTGGCTGCCCACGGCCAAAAAAATTACGGAGAACTCCCTGAAGGTCGCCTCTATGGAGGCTGACATAAGCAACGCCAGGAAGCAGAAGGCCAAGTTTAAGGACCTTGAGGCTAAACTGGCCAGCCTGAAGGCGGAAAGGGAAGCCGCCGTGAAAAAACTGCCCAATGAGCGCAGGATTCCGGATCTGATCCGCACCGTGACCACCCTCAGCCGTAAATACAAGGTGAACGTCACCGCAATAACGCCCTCCGGCCAGTCAAAAGTAGAGTATTTTACCAAAGTGACTTACAGCATCAGTTTAAGGGGCAATTATCACGACGTGGGCCGCTTCCTCACCGCACTCGGCCTGGAGGAGCGCATATTGACCTCCGAGAACCTTACCATGACCGCCACGGCCGGTTCCGAAACTTCCGTCAGCGCCCAGTTTACGCTGGCCGCCTATCAGTATAACGGTTAAATCATGCGCCTTACGCTGACTATTCTCCTTATTTCCTGCGCCGCCCCTGCGGCGGCCCAGGTGGAAGTTTCCACCCCGACGGCCACCGTGGAGCAGGTCTACAAGCCGGTTAACGCGCGCGACCCGCTGGTGCCGTCCGTTGTTGTCGGCGATCAGAAGGGAACTGTCGGCAAGCCCAGGGATAAAAACGACGCGGCGGCCGCGCCGGTTGCGGGAAAAGACGCCTTCTCTGTTTACGGGCTTACGCTGACCGGCATAATGGAAGACTCCCGCGGCCGACAGGCCCTGCTGCGGGATGCCGCCGGCGCGGTTTATACTCTTAAGGCCGGGCGACTCGCCGATGCCAGGAAGAAGACCGTCCCCGGAATTTCGGGCGTGGTAAAGGGCAAACAGGTAGTGCTGATGACCGACGACAAAAAAATTCATCAACTTAACCTGCGGGAGAAGGAATAACCAAAAATGAAAAAATTAACGGCGACAGCCATGACGGCTCTTTTGCTGGGGCAGAACCCGGCGCTGCTTTTCGCGGTGGAGAATGCCACGGTGCAGTCGGTCCGGGTTTCCGCGGAAAACGTCTACATAACCACTGACCGGCCTGTGCGCTACAAAGCCTTCACCACGGAACAGCCTGCCAGGCTGGTGCTGGAACTGCTGGACTCAAAGCTGAAGACTCTACAGGACATTCCCGTTAACGGGCTCTCGCTGGCCAGGGTGCGCACCGGCCAGTTTCAGACAAGCCCGGTGAGCATCTCCCGCGTGGTAATGGACCTTTCGCAGAAAACCGTCTACGAAATAACCCGCAAGGGAACCGAACTGGCGGTCATGTTCGGAGCGCGCGCCCGGAAGCCGGCTGTTCCCGTAAAAGATTCTCCGGCCGCTGCGCCCGCCGGCATAGAAGTTATCGTTCCCGGGATCGCCGCCGGCAAGCCCGTGGAGATGACGCTGGAGGCTGCGCCCATAAAACCCGCCGACATTAGCCGCGAAAGCTCCCAGGTGATAGTTCCTAAAAAAACATACACCGCCCCCTCCTCGCGCAATATTATGGACAACCTGTCCCGCGAGCCGATTACTTTAGACTACAGCGAGGCCGAGGTGCGCGAGGTTATAGACATGCTGGCCGCCAAAGCCAATATCAACATAATCTACAGCGACGACGTTTCCGGCACTGTGACGATAAGCCTGGCAAAAGTGCCTTTTGACGAGGCTTTCAAGACCCTGCTCAACATTAAAGGTCTGGCCGCCCAGCAGGTCGGCGATAATATACTGCGCATCGCCACGCCCTCCACTTTCATCGCGGAGTTGAAGAAAGGTATGCAGCAGACCCGCGTTTTTTTTCTGAACTACGTTAAGGCGGCCGAAATGAGAACGCAGGTGGATGCCGTGGTCGCGGCCGAAGGCCGTACCGCCAAGTCCTCCGCCGATGAAAATAACAACGCCCTTATCATTACCGACACCTCTCTCGGTCTGGACACTACGGCCAGGCTGATACGAAGCCTGGACCGCGTTCCCAGGCAGGTGATGATAGAGGTAAAACTGGTTGAAGTGTCGCTTGACAATTCTTTTGACCTGGGAGTGAACTGGAGCTTTGAAAACAGCGCGGGCACTAATGTCGGCACTACTAACCTTCCGGGCCCGACGCCCTCCGGAAGCACTTACGGCGGCTCTTTAACTTTTTTCGGGAAGATCAGCGACTTTACGTTTAACACGGTCATAGCCGCCGCCGTTAAAAAAGGTAAACTCAAGGTGCTTTCGGATCCCAAGGTCGCCACCCTCAATAATAAGGAGGCCACAATTACCATCACGGACCAGGTTCCTTACACCACGACCGAGTCTGCCGTCGGCTCCGGCGGCGCTACCGTCACCACTCAAAAAGTGACCTATGTGCCGTCGGGAATAACCCTCAAGGTAACGCCCACTATTAATTCCGATGGCCGTATCGCTATGCATCTCAGCCCCTCGGTGAGCCAGGCATCTGGTGGGAGTTCAACCACGCCCCCCAGCACTAATATCAGGAGCACGGATACCAATGTGATAGTGCGCGACGGAGAGACCGTTGTAATAGGCGGGCTTATACGCGACAGCCAGTCGGATGATGTTTATAAAGTTCCCATTTTGGGGGACATCCCGCTGCTGGGCATGCTTTTCAGGAAGAAGTCCGTGGCCAGGAAACGCCTGGAGCTCCTGATTTTCGTGACCCCGAGGATAATAGAGGACTAAGGCTCTGTGACAGAATAATACAGGCATTTGGCTGGCCGCTTTTGGGCTGCGCCTTCGTGGCATTTCGCTAATGTACGTGTGGTACATGTCGCTCTATGCCACTTCGGCTCGCT
>CAZYFL010000168.1:0-5357 GCA_964646805.1 uncultured Elusimicrobiaceae bacterium
TGGATTCTATCTACCTGAGCAGTTACGAGACGTTACATTAGTCTTCCTTCAACTCCGTCACCGCGCCGAATTCTGACAGGGGCTTGTCAAACTTACTAGAATTGCCGATGACGAACAACATGGCATCTTCGGGCTTGAAGAGTTTTTTCGCGGTCTCAAGCACGGTTGCCGGATCGGTTTTTGCAATGTTCTCCACATAATTATCCAGATAGTCCGCTTTATAACCGTAGTACTCGTAAGAGGCCCTTTCGGTTATCAGCTCGAAAGGCGTCGGGAACCTGAAAACGAAAGAATTGACTATGGAATCGCGCGCGCGCGTTACTTCCTCCGCCGGGGCGGCTTCCTCCGTTATCAGTTTGTGCTGGCGCAGCATCTCCGCCAGCGCCTGTGAGACGGTTTCCGGCTTGGTGCCGCAGTAGGCCAGCGAGTAGCCGTAGTCGGGTTTCTTCGCCGAGTAGCTATAGACGGAGTAGGCCAGGCCTCTGCGGGAGCGGATCTCGGCAGCGAGACGCGAGGAAAGCCCGCCGCCCAGCATCTCGTTGGTGACGGTGAGCGGGTATTCCAGCGGATCGTGCCGCTTTATACCTTTCTGCAGCATCACTATGTAGGCCTGCGCTATGTCTTTCTCTATATGGAAAATCTGGCGCTCGCCCTTGATTTGAACAGGGGGGATGACCGGGAATTTTACCTCGCCGCGGGGCCAGGACCCGAATCTGGCCTTCAGCTTGCCGATCATCTCCTCGTCGGAGGTAAAGTCGCCGGCTACGGCGAGTATGATGTTGTTGGGCTTGTAATAATTTGCGTGGTAAGCCTTCATGTCCTCAATAGTTACGGCGTTGACCGTGGCTTCTTCGCTGCGCCAGCCGTAGGGGTGGGCAGGGCCGTAGAAGGAGCGCAGCGCCTCCCGCACCACCGCGCGGCCGGGGTTGTCGTTGCGGCGCCGTATCAATTCCAGCGTCTCATCGCGCTTCAGCTTCACTTTCTCGGGGGAGAAAACCGGGTTCATCAGGACGTCCGCGTAGATATCCAGAACCGTGTCCAGGTCCTTCTTAAGCGAGGTCAGGTCTGCCCTGGCCTCCTCTATGCCCAGGAAGCTCTCCACCGAGGCGGCCAGGAATTCAAGGGTCTTATCTATCTCTTCCGGTTTGTATTTAAGCGTACCCCCGTCCTTAAGCAGGCCGGCGGTCATTTCCCCAAGTCCTATTTTCTCAAGCGGATCGTTCAGTTTACCGGAGCGGATGTAGGCGGTCATGTGAACCACGGGCAGGGTGTTGTCCTTCATCAGGTAGACCACCATGCCGTTGTCTAGCGCTGCGCGAGTACCCTGCGGCGGCTTGAAGTTTACGCCGGCTAACTTCGACAGCGCAGGGGGCAGTGCAAACGCTGAAGCGGCGTTAAAGAGTGTCATCATTACGGCTCCTGCCAGGTTTGATTTTTTCATGATATTTTAGTTGAGCGGCTCTTTAAGAAAAACCACCGTGCGGTTGTCACGGGTGAGATATTTCTCCGCCACGCTGGAGATGTTCTCCGGTTTTACCTTGCGCAACTCTTCCCCGGTCTTCCAGTCGTACTTCCAGTCGCCCATTATCTCCTCGTTCTGCGCCAGGCTCATGCCCAGGCCGGGGTTGGATTCCAGTTGCTTTATCATGTCGGCCTCGTAGTTGTTCAGGATCTTATCCAGTTCCCACTGAGTCGGCGGCTCTTTTTTCAGCGTCTCTATTTCGGCCAGTAGCGCAGCATCCAGTTCTTCCACGGTATGCGGGGCTTTGGGGGCCGCGGTTATAACCGTCAATGAGGGATACCTGTTGCCGGGGAAGGAGGAATACGCGCCGGCGTTCAGCGCCACCTCCCTGCCTTCCACCAGGTTCTTGTAGAAGCGTCCGGTTTTGCCGTTTGAGAGCACTTCACAGGCCATTGTCAGGGCGTAGATGTCGGGGTGGTTCATGCCGGGGTTGTGGAAGCCCATGCGCAGGGCCGGTTTGGCTTTGAAAAAAATGTTTATTACCTTTTCGGATTTCTGGGGGGGTTCTTTGGTGTAGGTGCGCTCGGGCAGGGGCCGGCTTTCCCAGCCGCTGAAATATTTTTCAGCCAGCTTTATCACTTCGGCCGGGTTTACGTCGCCCACCACCGCCAGCGTGGCATTGTTCGGCACATAGAAGAGTTTAAAGAACTTTTCGGCGTCGGTGCGCGTGAGCCGCTTCAGGTCGTCCATCCAGCCTATCGTGGGGTTGTGGTAGGGATGGGCCGAGAAGGCGTTGGAGCTCAGAGTTTCCCACATAACCCTGTTGGGGTCGGCCTCTCCCATGCGGCGCTCCTCCATTACCACATTGCGCTCGCGGTAGAACTCGCGCAGCACGGCGTTCTTGAAGCGGTCCGACTCTATGGTCATCCAGGCTTCCAGCCTGTTGGAAGGCAGCGAGACCACATAGCCGGTGTAGTCGGTGGAGGTCATCGCGTTCATGCCGGACTCACCCAGGGTGTTGTAAATTTTCCAGTATTCGTCCTTCACTATCAGCGTGTCGGCTTCTTTTTCCGCAGCATCCAGCGCCTTGCGCAGCTCTTCCTTCTTCTGGTCTGGAGCGTCGGAGGATTCTTCTGCTATAAGAGACTTGGCGGCGGTTTCCACTTTGTCCAGGGCTATTTTTTCTTTTTCATAGCCGGTTGAATTTATGGTCTTGGTCCCCTTGAAGGCCATGTGTTCAAAAAGATGGGCCAGGCCGGTCTTCCCCTGTGTTCCATCCACGTTTCCGACCTTGAATATCATCGTGAAGGAGACGGTGGGTACGAAATGTTTTTCCAGTATCAGAATCTTTAGCCCGTTCTTGAGCGTGTAAGAGACCACAGGGGGATACCTGGGATCGGTTTCTGCCGAGGCGCCTGCCGGGAGGCCGGCGCCGGGGGCTTCTTTGGCGAAAGAAGGCTGGCAAAACAATAGAAAACAGGGGAGAAAAAGGGAAAATCTCATCGTATCCTCCATGGGAAAAAGCAGGGTTGGCAACATAAAGGCATTGTACCAAATCGCAACCACTTCTACAGCGCGCACTTTCGCTTGCCAAAGTATAAGTGAGTCGATTGCTCGTAAAGTGCGGTTGTAGAATCCACTCCTCTTATGGCAGGGCCTGGGGAATCCCTGGCCGGTCGCGCGGCGCTTTAAAGACGCGTATTTTGACGGAATTTTGCGGCGCTCGCCCGGCCGCCGGGCGGGCTGGTCGGAAGGCAGTCAGGTGTTGTTAGGATTAGTCGTCGGCTGGCTGAAAACCGTTCCGGCCCAGCTCGCCAACGAGCACGCCGCCGAAGACGGGGTCGTCAAGGCCTACAACGAGGCGATAATCCGGACCGATTATTTTAAAACGGCGCTGAAAGCCGTGACCTTTATGGAAACCTGGGCGAAGAAGATCCTGTCGGGATGGTCCCTGAGCAGTTTTTCGGCCTTGCGCCCGGCGACCGCCACGTCCGCGATCTCCGCGTCCACCCAGAGGCTACCCAGCATGGCCTTGTTCTGGTACCTTTCCGTTATGGTCAGCCCGCCGCCCAGGGCCACGATCCTGTCCGCTTCCGCGTCGTAGAGAGGCTCCTTGAAAACGATGATGTAGGCCAGCGTATTTCCGCCATAGGCGCGCATGCTTTCCACTTCCGGCCGGGCGGTTATCCGCTTGATGGCGGCCTTCCTCTCCAGGTAGGCCGTGACCCTGTTGAGGAGGCCGGAGGGCGGGACGAACTCCGCGTCCACCGCGCCGCTGTCGTTGTTGTCTTGGTAGCGGGTCACCCTGAGCCCCAGCCCGGCGAGGAATTCCATAGCCCTTTGCCTTGTTTCGGCAGGGGAGGCGCCCATGAAGGGCGCGCTGTGCAGGTGCAACGCCAGGAACGGCGCCTCTTCTCCCTGGGCCGCTCCCGCGGCCTTTTCGTGCAAAAGTTCCGGCTCGGGCGCCGGAACGGTCGGCGCGTCGGAGCCGCCCAGCCCCAGTTGCTCCGACGCCGGCGCGTCTCTGAGGTCGGAGGGGATGGTGGCGGCGTTCCTGCGTCCCTGAACGATAAGGAAAAGCGAGACGACGGTCAAAGCCAGCCCTAAGAGTTTAGTCCTCATAATGCAACCTGTTCGCATAGTATAGCTGAAGCCCTGCGCACAGTCAAGGGACGCTTCAACTCAACGCTTCAACTCAAATGTTCCCCAACCGGGGCTCGTCAACTCATCTAAAATATCCCCGAACGGTTTTCAGGAAAAAATCGCCGTTCTGGATACGTGTGTAATGCCTATGCAGTTAGGCTCTGTGACAGAATAATACAGGCAGGTTGGCCGCTTTTGGGTTGCGCCTTCGCGGCACCGCTAATGTACGTATGGTACATGTCGCTCTATGCTACTTCGGCTCGCTCCAAAATCGGCTCATCCAAATGTCCATCTTATTCTGTCACAGAGCCTTAATGCAAAAAACAATAAACAAGGAAAGAGTGCTTTTCACATTTAGCGATAAGTTTTCTCTGACCGGCGCCGGATCGCCAGTAATATAACGCGCTTGGCGAAGTCATCGATATCGTATAGGATGCGATAATCGCCTATGCGCAGACGATGTGTTGCCGCTAATGAATAAATGGCTAATGGCGGACGCAGAGATTTTATTTTCTTGCCTTCAGGGCGGGGGTTATCCGCTAAACCATCAATACCTTGCCGGATACGGGTAAGCGTAGGTTTATCAAGATGGGAAAGCTCCTTTAGGAAATGCTTCTCCACAGATTGACTGGGAAAACCTGCGGAATATTGATGCATGGGACTATGCACCCAGTTTTTTCCACATGTCCGCCACAGGCGACCAACCGCCCTTGGCATAGGCGTGACGCGCCGCTTTTATTTCAGCGGCCAGACTAGCGTCTTTAGCTTCATCCATTAATTCCATCATCTCCACCATATCCTCATAGGGCACAAGAACATAGGCTGGCTGGCCTCTATCCGTGGCAATGATCGGTTTATGGGTTTTGAACAGCATGGAAAGATTATTTTTTAGCTCTTTGACTCCGATATGCGGAGCTCTGAGCATTTGTGAGAAAGTCATATTGCCTCCAAGTAGCCCCAAAAGTGGCTACCTACAGTATAGCAGATATTCTATAAAATGCAATAGCATGAAATATAAATCGGAATTATGTTAAACTACCTTACACGGCGCATGTATGGAGATAAATTCCAATGCTGTCGGCAACGCCAATGCCCTTTATTGGGGGCGGCAACCGGTAAAAAAAGTTAAGTGTAAGGGGGTTTATGAATATACCAAATAAACTGTGTTCTCTGGGGGTTCTGTTCCTGTGCCTTGGCGTAATGCCCGCTGGGGCCATTATGGACGGGGCGGGGCATGATTTCTTCCCGGTTA
>CAZYFL010000169.1:0-5309 GCA_964646805.1 uncultured Elusimicrobiaceae bacterium
AAGTTGCGTTGTCAAGAGCAACCGCTATTGTTTCAAGTTTAACCGGACAGCTGTGCGATCTGTATGGGAACAAAATCGGCCAGGCCTTTGGGGATCATCCGTATTTTCAGGCGGCCGCATTCTTCAATTATGCGCTTTTCTTCGTAGCGGCTGGTTACAAGTATGGTTTTACCGGACAGACCCAGTTCTTCGGTCAGGCTTAGGCCTGTTTCTTTAAACCCCAACAGCTCATAGTCAAAAAGATAAACGGCGCTTTCGGCCCTGGCCGGATCATCTTTTACCCAGGCGCGTAATTTATCCGGCTCGCTGAAATGGATTATTGCAATACTATGTTCTTTAACCCTGGCGGAGTCGAACCGGCCCTGCCAAACCTGATGAATGGTGTCGTCATCGTCCAGCACCACGACCGGTCGGCCAGGGGGAAGCGTCAGCGCCGGCACGAAGCCGGCCGGTGCTTCAGCCTTGGGTAGTTTTATTGCAACCACAGTTCCCTGGCCTAGCGTTGAAGTGATCGCCAGGCTGCCGCCCCAGCTCTCGGCCATGGTCCGGGCGTGAAACAACCCGAGACCCGAGCCGCCGGCTTTGCCGTGGGTTTCACCACTTTGCCCGAGCTTCGCCAGGACCGCGGGCGGTATGCCTTTGCCGTTGTCGGAGACTGTCAGGACAATGCTTTCGTCTTTATAATTTAAACTCACACCCACCGCGCCCTTGTCGCCTAGGACTTCGACGGCATTGTTGACTAGGTTGGAGAGCATGCGCCGGAATTCTACCGGCTGGAGCCGGGCGAACAGGCCGTAGGATCCCTGCGTTAATTTAAAATCGATGTTGATTCCGGGCTTCGATTCGAAAGAGAGGCGTTTTTCCGTGATAACCGGGTCTATGAGGCTTGAGAGCAGGTGGATGGCCGGGGGCTCGCCGGCGCCATGGCCACCAGCGGCGGTGTTTGCAGCGGCCGCGGTTCCCGCTTGCTGCCGGTTCTTTTCAAGAAGGTTATTGGCGATATCGCGTATGCGGTTGACCGCGTGCCGCACTATAATGCGCTTCTTTTCTGGCAGCTCCGCCGTATTTTTAAGCGCCGCGTCCAGAGCAACCAGCGGCGAGCGGATGTCGTGGGCCACCTGTGCGGCTATGCGCCCCATCTCGGCATCCTTTTCGCCGCGTAGAAGGATATTGGCGGTTTCAAGATTAATGATTTTACGATACCAAAACAGGATAAGCCAAAAAAAAGAACCAAACAACACCACCAGCAAACCTCCGAACGACGTGATAATTCGCCATTTAATCTTCGTTAATTCCGGAGGCAGATCGGAAGTGATGAACAAAGCGGAACACTCCATTCCGATATTATTGCTTGGCAAGGTTGTGATAAGGCTGACCCCGTTCTTTGAGCGGGCCATCAGACGGCGCTGCTCCCCGCAGTGAAAACCTGCAAAAACATCCTCCACTGGATTCCCGCCGCCCTGAGTGCGAAATACAAAGCTGCTTTTTTTGTCATGCCCTATCTGCCGGATCTCGGCGAATCGCAACAAGCCATCCCTCTTTAGTTTTGCAAGGGTCACACCCAATTTAAACAAATTACCCTCGGCCAGGTCATTCGATAATGCGGAAACAACCTGCGCCTCGACAGAAGCGGTCCTGGACTCTGAAACCGCCGACCACAGCCACGCCACCGCGGCGTAAAACACACCGATCATCAAACCCGCGCCGATCAGCCATGAAATAAAAAGCTTTTTTTTGAGCATTATATCCCGCCGCTGCTATTCCGGTCGCCAGGTTATAACACGGAATTCTATAGGATCGGAAAACAAGTTGAGCCTGGAAAGGTCGACCTTATTGGTGTAAACATAAACAATACTGGAATGGGCGTAAGTTACAACTGACGCTTCCTCGTAAATAGTTTTGTTTATTTTTTCCGCGATCTCTTTGCGTTGGATGGGATCATCCGTGGCTTCCGCTTTCTCGATCATGCCTGGGATGGTGTGTGACGGGTCCGGAATGCATGCCCCGATATCGCTCATAAACATCATGCGGAGAGCTGCATAAGGGTCGTCGATCGACACGCCAGAGAACCTGAACAGGAGATCGAAATCATTCCGCTTTCTCCGCTCTATAAGTTCCCCACCGTCGCATCTGACGATACGCGCTTTTATGGAATAAAGCTGTAATGTTTTTAGAATCGCATCTTCAAGGGCTTTATGAATCTTCTGCCCTTTGCTTTTAAGCGAATCCGGGACTGGCGTAAGCAGAACTACCGCCTCTACTTCCGGCGTCTTTTTGGGCTTTGCCTCTTCAGCAACATTGAACGTCACATGCCCGACGCCGCCTTTCGGGATAAAAGAGGGGTCTAATTCATTCTCCCCGATGAAAACATCCTTCTCGCGCAACATGTTTAAAAAAGTATTCCGAATGGATTGGCGAAGGTGTTTATCGGCAAAGGCCGGCCTTTTAGCGTTTAATTGCATGAAATGCATACGCGCGGCCGGCTCCGCCGAAAGGTTCATCTCGGAGCTGCGAACCTTTTGCATGATTTCGTCCGTTAAATCCATGCTGGCCATAACGGTAAGATCGCCGGTGCCCGCCAATATTTCCTCGCCGGTGTTTTTATCGACCCTAGCTCTGACCTCGACAATCTCCGGGGAGTTTTCCGCCGCGTCAAAAACGTGCCTTGACTGCAAAACAACTTTCTCCTGGCTGATTTCTTTTATCTTATATTGCCCCGACGAAACAGCGCAGAACGAATCCTCCCATTTACCATTCTCGTCGAAGCACTTGGGACTGGCTATGCCGTAAATAGGCATACTGATTTCCTCAAATAGGTTCATCGGACGCCGGTTGAACTTAAAAACTATCTCGTCACCGTCCACGTACACACTTTTCAGAGGGGCAGTGTAATTTTCCCACTTCGAAACTTCAGGCAACAGGGAGTTTAAAAGCAATCCATCTTTGCGGGTCAACCATAAGATGCGGCGGAAATTCTGAAGAACTATCTCCGGTGTGATCGGGGACCCGTCATCAAAAACAATGCCTGCCCTGATTTTAAAGCGCCAGGTCTTTCCAGTGTTATCGACCGCCCAGTTTTCCGCAATCATCCCCTGCGGCTTGCCGTCAAGAAACGTGGAAACCAGCGGCGCATATATATTTTTTGCGATCGTCATAACTCCCGCTCTGTCCGCCTTTGCTGTATCAAGGGTGGTCGGCAGATACCAGAACCAGTAACGTAAAGGTTGAGTGTTCATTTTTGCTCCCGCAAACGACATAAGATTAAGCCAACAGCATAGACCGCCGGCAACTATGCATTGCAATTTCCTCATATTACAAACCGCTCCATGCCGCCCTCTGTGACCGGCATTGATCCATCCACCAACACACGGTGAACTAGGACCTCCGGTTCCCATAGCCCGGCAAGGCGCTTTGAAAAAATAACTTTGGGCGTTCCGCTAAAAGGCCGGGCGTCTGATCTTAGTATCCTTTTCTCAACTCCGGGATAGCCTTGATTGCTATTCCCAAAGTGATACAGCCGTTGCTCCAGGATATCGTCGAAGGCTGTTAAATTCCGCTTCTTCATAAGGTCGAAGGCCGTCACATTTATAAAAGTTTCCAACAAAGCTCTTTCCATCGCTGCCTGAGAATCTTTCCCGCAAGCCGAGCCGGGAATTACTCCGCCGGTCTCTGTCTCGAAAACACACAGATTAAAAAAAGTTTCCAAAGGCGGAATTTGGTCGAAATTATATGCTTGTAGCTTCATTCCTAAACAATGCAGTTTGCCTTTAAAACCGGCAAACAATTTAGCTATAGAGTTCTCTTCCGCAGGTATCTTATAAAGTTCGAGGTCCCCGTGATCCCAAATACGGTTCAATATCCATCGCTCTAGGGCCTCGCAGTAGGCATTTATGATAACCTCCGTTTCTCCAAGTGAATACGGCAGCGCGGCGAACCCGTTACTCGTCGGGTCAATATCGAGCGCGGCCGTCTTTTGGAAAAAGTGATAATAGTGCCTGTAAGCCCACCGCTCAAGCGCCTCGGTGACAGCTTTGCATTGGCTTTGCTCTTTGTCCTTGCTCCAACCCCCTCCGCAAGCTTCAAAAACTTTCAATTGCGCGCCTGATAATCCGCAATCCGGATGCAGTTGCGCCGTAGACTGCCATATCCAACGGCTCAGTAGGTCGGGATATGGAGTTGAGGTTATCGAAACAACAGGCCCGATTTCCGGATTTACGAATCTCAACAGGCTTGACGCGGGCATTTTTTAATTATAGGATTTTAGTAGTGAATCAGGGAGGGTTTATGAATTATAAGCGTTTATTTCTCATGGCTCTTTATCTCGTCGTTGGCTTTGTCTTTACAAAAGAAGCAACTGCTTTTGACAAGCTTGGTGTCGTAACCCTTAAGTCCAGTGACACACCCAACCCGAATCCGAACTTGGACGCAGTGAAAGGGAAATAGTTTAGTTTTTACAAAAAACCTACACGACGGTTAATCTCCAGGCAGGATAAAAACGGCGTGGGCGTAAGCCCGCGCCGTTTTTATATATCAACGTAAAAAATTTCCTTTGCAAGGCCGCGGTCGTTTGCGCGGGCCTTGCCGCCAACCGGCGGCAAGGGGGGCGGGCGCCGCGACCGCAGGGCGCGGCGGTGGGGCGAAGGGCCGTTTCCTCAGACCATAGCGTCAAGGCAGTGCTCGTCGTAAAACGAGGGGTGTAAAATGACACCGCCCCGTCGAGAAAACGCTGTCCTGGCGCATTCTCGCGCGAATTTAAAAGGCCATTTTGCCAGAAATGGCGATAACCGCGTCTTCAGGGCGTTTAGGGGGGGGTCGCTTAGGCCGGGAAAGCGGCGCTAGGAGCCGCCGGCGGCGGCTAAACGGGCGCATAAACCTATCACTCAACCCGTAAGATTTCTTTTAATGGGATTGTTAAAACACCACCAGATACTTCCACTTTAACAGATTCACCATCAAAACCAGTGGATTTACCAATTATTACTGATCACATCTGTCCGGGGAAATTTCGCCGCATGTCACAAAACTGGCGTTAAACTACCGTATTGAGGCGTATCTCCCTGCGGAAAGCGTCATATTTGCCCTCTAAACGCCCAGTTACGCGCTCTATCCTCCAACCGGGACATGATTCTGTATTTCTCGTTTTTACCGTCTTACCGGACAGCAGTATATCCAGGTCGGCGGCAGCGTCCTTTCCGATGAGAATATAACGCTTTCAGGCTTCTATACGGCCAAGGATTATCCCGGCAAACTGCGGCTGGTGCGATATTACGACCCGGAAAGGGACGTTGTCCTTGAATTCCTGACCAATA
>CAZYFL010000170.1:0-5300 GCA_964646805.1 uncultured Elusimicrobiaceae bacterium
TTCGACATGGGCTTCGCCCCGCAGATAAACAGGATCATAGCCGCGCTGCCCAGGGAGCGCCAGACCATGCTCTTCTCGGCCACCATGCCGGACGAGATAATGAAGCTGGCCTCGGCCCACATGAAGCTGCCAACCCGCATCGAGGTCGCCCGCTCCGGCACCGTGGCGGAGAAAGTGGAGCAGGAGCTCTTTATCGTAAGCCGCGGGGACAAACTCCCGCTGCTCGCGAAGATCCTGGACAAATACTGGGGCAGCGTCCTCCTTTTCGTGCGCACCAAGCATAACGCGAGGAAGATCGCCAAGGAGCTGCGCGACATAAAGCACAGCGCCGCCGAGATCCATTCCAACCGCTCGCTCGCCCAGCGCAGGGAAGCGCTGGAAGGCTTCAAGGCGGGGAAATACCGCATCCTCGTGGCCACGGACATAGCCGCCCGCGGCATCGACGTCACCGGCATAGAGCTGGTGATAAACTACGACCTCCCCGACGAGGACGAGAACTATATCCACCGCATAGGCCGCACCGGCCGCGCCGGCCAGCCCGGCCGCGCCATCACCTTCGCCGCGCCCGACCAGGGCCGCGACGTGCGCAATATCGAGCGCCTCATGCGCATGCAGCTCCCCGTGTCCGTCCACCCGGACATCCTGCCGGCCAGCTTCGGCTTCAGCCACAACGGCAGCCGGCGCCAGCAGGGAGATAAACGCCGCCCTACGGCCCCGCAGCAGTCCCTACCGAAGCCCCTGCCCGGGCAGGTATCCCATTTGCCGGAGCCTGATGAGAAAAATTATAACCGGGCGATTGAGTCGCAGTCGCCGGCCAGACAGCAACGCCCTCCGCAGGGGCGTTGCAATTTCACCCACAGGCCCGGACGCCCGCATGCCGACGGCCGGCGGCGCGGCCGATCAGGGGCGCCGCGCCAGGAGTCGTTAAACCGCGGCCGCAGCGGCTCGCAGGGCAGGCCTGAACAGCGCCGGGATGGAGGCGTCGGTTACAGCGCGAGGCCGTCGGGAGACCGCCCCGGCCCCAACCGTTACGGAGTAGATCCGTCCAGGAATAGCCGGATAGTCAGCCCTTCGCCGTATTTTGACTCCGAGGAACCCAGACGCAGGCCGCAACCCCGCGGGCGGCAGGTAACGCACGCCCCGGCGGCCAGGTCCCCGGTAGCGGGAAACTGGTTTTCCCGCTTCCTGAAAAAGAAAAAAAACGATTACAAAAACGAATAGCGGATGAATAGCAGGCAAAAAAGAGCCCGGCGTTAAGCCGGGCTCTTTTTTGCCTATCCTGTTATTTCGTTACAGTGTTGATCCAGGAAATAACAGAGTTGACCTTTGAATAGACGCCGTATTTGTTCGGCCGGGCGCAGCCTTCGCCCCAGCTTACGACACCCGCAAGATAACTGCCGGCCCCGGTTCCCATTACCAGCGGACCGCCGCTGTCGCCCTGGCAGGAATCCTTGCCGCCGGCCTCGTAGCCTGCGCAGATCATCCTGTCGGTTAACTGTCCGGGATAGGCCGCTTCACAGCCCGCCTTTGAAACCAGCGGCACCGACACTTTCATGAGGGCATCGGAAATATTCCCGCCCTCGCTGGTCATGCCCCAGCCGGTGGTAACAAAGTTTACCTTGCCGCTTAATTCATTGGGATTTAAAGCTATGGGAGCGAACTTTGATTCTTTGTCAAGGCGGATCAGGGCAAAGTCATAGTCCATGTTGTAGGAATTCCAGCCCGGGTTCTTAACGATCAAGGTGGCCTTGAATTTTTCAGACCCGGCGGTCTGGCTCAGGTTGTGCAGGCCGGTAACTACGGATTCAAGATAACCGCCTTGTACGCAGTGGGCGGCGGTAAGCACCCAGTTCGTCTTGATCAGGGAACCGCCGCAGAAATGGCCGTAGGAACTGCTTTGAAGTGAAACCATAAAGGGGAATTCGCCCTTTGTCGCTTCCACGCCGCCTACGATCTTCTGGGTATTGAATATCCCGGGCAATGACTCTCTCTGTGCAACGGGCAGCGCCACCTCAACGGCTTCTATCGCGGCCGGCACGTCGTTAGCCTTGGGGTTGTCGAAATCCACGGCATTGCTTATCCCCGGCGTCAAAGCCAGGAAAACTATCATTATTAGGTTCTTCATTAATTCCCTCCTCCAGAATGTTATCTGCGGCCGCTATTCTGCCGCTGGGATTAGTGTTCCAAATAATTTGATAAAAGTCAATAAATTTTTCCTTCACAGTTTATCCAACGCCCGGCATGCCACCATGTCCACCCCAAGACCGAGGAAATCCGGAGCTACGATACTGCCGGCCTTCACCGGGGAGATTATCATTATCAGCTTCACGGCGGTCATGGCCGCAAAAAGTTTTTCCTTCGGGATGGGCTTTGAACTGCGCACCGGCAGCATTTTAAGCTCAAGACCGCGCGTTAGAACGGAAGTGGTAAGCGTACGCATGGGGGCCTCAATTTCCTGCCGGGCGTATTCAGCGCCGCGCTCACATTCATTGCCGGCGACGCTTATAACGCGGGAAGCGTCGGCCTCAACTTCAAGCCGGCAACCCTGCGGGCACTCTATGCAGGTCATCAGGCGGGTCATCGTTTCCCCAGATATTCCGCCGCCAGCCTGCCGGCTAGCTGGCTGTCGCGGGTGACCCAGTCCACTAAATCATAAACCTTGCAGGCATTGCCGCAGGCGAACAATCCAGGGATAGAAGTGAGGTTTATCTCCTGCGCGACCGGCGTATTGGTTTTGCGGTCTATTTCCGCGCCAGCCATCTCAAGCAACTCGTTCTCAGGGATGAGTCCGACCGAAACCAGCACGGTGTCGCAGACAATCCCAAAACCCGTGCCGGGAATGTCCTTAAAATCGTCGTCCACTTTTACCACGTCCACCTTTTCAACGCGGTTACGGCCGTGTATCATGGAAACGCGGTGTTGTAAATAAAGTGGTATGCCGAAATCCTCAAGGCACTGCACCACATTGCGCACCAGGCCGCGGCTGGTCTTCTGTATTTCTATAACCGCCTTTACCGTCACACCCTCAAGCGCCATACGGCGGGCCATTATCAGGCCTATGTCCCCGGAGCCTACTATAACGGCTTCCCTGCCCGGTATCCAGCCTTCCAGGTTAACCATTTTCTGGGCCAGGCCTGCGGGGTAAATTCCGGCGGGGCGCGAGCCAGGGATCGGGATCATCTCGCGGGTGCGCTCGCGGCAGCCGGTGGCCAGTATAACGGAGCGGGCTTTAACCTCTTCAAGAGCGCCGGGGCGCAGGTATGAAAGTTCTTTATCCTTTGTGAGCTTAACCGCAAAGGAGCGAAGGCTGACCTCTATGCCCTGGTCCTCCTTTATCAGCTTAACAAAGCGGTCAGCGTATTCGGGGCCGGTGAGTTCCTCCTTGAAATGGTGCAGACCGAAGCCCGGGTGTATGCACTGGTTGAGTATGCCGCCCAGGAACTGGTCGCGCTCCAGCAGCAGCACATCTTCCACGCCTGCGGCGCGCGCCGCCAGCGCCGCCGCCATCCCGGCCGGCCCTCCGCCGACAATAACTAAATTTCTTTCGCGCATAGCATTTCCGTTTAATTCTGGTTCCGTTGGGCGCACATATTGCTGTGGCAGATAAAGGCCAGCATCTCGGAGGAGATGTCGTTCAAAAAAGTAAGCATATAACCGTTCCGTTTTACGGGGGCTGGGGCCAGGCAGCAATCGCCCGCCTCTATCTCGTAGATGGAGACGCCCTCTCTGCCGCGCAATTTTTTCTTCATGAAATTGCGGGCTTTAGACGTGCCGTGGCGCAGATAAATGACATTCATCTCCGTTCGTCCTTTATCAGTTCGGAGCCGGGGCCGCGCTTGGTTAACGCCGTGACGGGGAAACCCTGCTCCTCCTGCATGATTTTCATTATGCGCGTAGTGCAGAAGCCGCCGTGGCAGCGGCCCGCCTGCGCGCGGGTGCGGAATTTAACGCCGTCCAGCGTACGCGCCCCGCGCTTCAGTGCCTCGCGTATTTCCTGGGCTGAAACCAGCTCGCAGCGGCAGACAATGTCTCCGTAGGCCGGGTTCTTCCCGATAAGGCGGCGGGTCTCCTCAAACGGCGCCTGGAAAAGATGCGCCGGGCGCGGCCGCAGGCGGTGAAACTCTTTTTTGGGCTCAAGTTTGAGGCCGTGCTTTTTAAGAATACCGGCCACCATCACGGCTATGGCCGGCGCGGAGGTAAGCCCCGGGGACTGGATGCCGGCCGCATTGACAAGGCCAGGGGAGCAATCCTCGTGGCGGATTACAAAATCCTTTCCCGACACGGGGCGCAGGCCGGAGAAATAGGCTATTATGTCGCTCTTTGAAATTGAAGGCATCATGCGGCGCGCGCCGGCAAGCACTTCCGCCAGTCCTTCGTCCGAGGTGGAGAGGTCATCCTTGTCCTGTACGTCGCGGGCGGTGGGGCCAATCATCGGGTTGCCGTCCGCCGTCTTTATTATCAGGACGCCCTTGGAGTTATTTGAAGGCAGCGGGAAGATTAAATGTTTCGCGATATGCTCCCGCTTTTTATCCAACAGGTATTCTTCGCCCTTGCGCGGATTTATTTTAAAAGTCGGGGCGCCGGCCATGGCTGAGATATCGTCGGCATAAAGCCCTGCCGCGTTTACAAGGAAACGCGCGCGAAAAACCTCACCGCCGGCGACCAACTCAAACCCGGCGCTTTTCAACGGCCTTATGGCGGTAACTTTCCGCGAGGTCTTCAGCCTGACGCCATTATTTACGGCGTTCTCCACCAGCGCGTAGACAAACCGGTAGGGGCTTGTTATGCCGGCCGAAGGCGCCAGGAGCGCGGCTTTCACTTCGGAACCGAGGTTGGGCTCGTTGGCGTTCAGCCAGGCGCGGTCCACTACTTCCAGGCCCTTAACGCCAAGCTCTTCGCCTTCCTCCTTTATTTTTTCCAGCTTCTGGAGATCGGCAAGGTCAAAAACAACTATCAGCTGGCCGCACTGCATAAAATCAAGGCCCAAATCCCCGGCTATCTCCTCGCGCATCAGACGGTTGCCTTCTACGCAAAGCCGGCCCTTCAGGGAGGCGGGGGAATTCTGGGTGCCGGCGTGTATAATGCCGCTGTTGGACTTGGAAACTCCGAAAGCGGGCTCGGCTTCCTTTTCAAGGAGGAGTATTTTAAGTTTGTAGCGGGAGAGTTCCCTGGCAATGGCGGCGCCGGTAACTCCGGCGCCCACTATTATTACGTCCGCGGTCATTAGCGCTATCTTACTATTTTAGTAACTGCTCAGGTAGAATTCAGGAGTCAGAATTCAGGAGTCAGAATGAAGATGC
>CAZYFL010000171.1:0-5270 GCA_964646805.1 uncultured Elusimicrobiaceae bacterium
TGGATTCTGGCTACCTGAGCAGTTACCAGGGCTTACGGAATTGCCGCTTATCCTCGTAAAGGCTCAGGAGAATATTGGTTATCACGGGCACCGACATATTATTATTGACGTAGTCAAAAGCCATCTTTGATATGCGGTGGCAGACGGCTGAGTCGCTTATAAGACGTATCACCGCACAAGCGCAGGAGAACGGGTCGCCCGGTTCCACTATAATGCCGTTGCGCTCGTGTACGGTAAAATCGCTCAACCCTTTAAGCCGGGGAATCACGCAGGCCACGCCTGACGCCTGCGCCTCAATTAAGGACATGGAGAGCCCGGCGCGGCTGGCGGTTTTGACGTAGATATGCATCATCGCCATGACCTCGGGGATATCGTTGCGCTCCCAGAGTATGTCCACCTTGTGGCTTATCCCCAGGCCCCTGGCCAGCTCACGTATCCTTTCGTCCCTGACGCCCACCACCATAAAATCGGTTTCCGGCATCACGTCAAGAACCTCTTTGGCCGTCATAAGGAAGAGCTCCTGCTCTTTCAGTGTGCTGTCCATGCTTATGGTCCCGACTTTGTAGGGGCGCTTTAAAAACATGGCCGGTTTTATAAGCATGGCGCTTTCCCAGCGTCCGGTGTTTATACAGGGCGGCACCATGAAGGTGCGGTGCGGCTCTATTCCGGCTATAACAAATTCCTCCTGCACCGAATTGCAGGCGCCGATGTAAAGGTCAACATAGGGCTGCAACTGCGCAAGTTTTTCAAAACTCCTGGGACTGCCCAATTTTATCTGCGTGACGAAGATACGCGGCACGGCCCTGGCTTTTTTAAAAAAGAGAGGGGAAAGCCCCGACAAGTTGTAGAAATGCACTATATCCCAGCTGCCGGTTTCAAAAAAACCGAATCTGGCCCCCAGGGTAAATGGGTGCGCCTTGACCTTCAGCTTACCGCACTCGGCGTAGAGACGGGAATTTTTAGGGCACAACACCGCAGCCTTATGCCCCAGCTTTAAGAAGCGGGCGGCTGTGTGCAGAGCCTGGTAGGCCACAATGTCCCAGTCAGGCGAGTCGCAGACGTTAAGGATCTTCATTTGTTAGAGAACCGAAGCCGTAAGGTTACCGCTGACTTCAGATATTCAACTCTCTCTTAAGCTTCTCAAGTTCGCGCAGGGCGTTCTTCACATAAATCTCGTCGCGGGAAGTAGCCGCTATGTCGGAGTAAATAGCGGCGGCCGCCGCGTATTGACCCGCCTTCTTGTTCAAGAAAGCCGCCAGTTGCTTAAGCATCACGGGGCAGTCCGGGTCCTTTAAGAGGGGGGCTATGGATTCAGCTACCGTAGCCGGGTTTTCAGCTTTGCTGTAGCCTATGGCCGCCAGCATGGTAAGGTATTTCCACTTGTCTTTTCTGAATTGCGTCGCTTCGTTCCACCCCCGCGGGGAATATTTAAGGGCGTACTCCAGGAGTTCCTGCGCCTCTCCCGCGCGCTGCATATTGAAGGCTAATGAGGCCGCGCCGTAAAGGCCGGCGGCGGTAAAAGCGGGGTCGACCTCCAGTACATGGCGGGCCATGGGAAGAAACAACGGGTAATTACCGCCGGAATTCCCATGATCCCCGTGATGGCGATGATCTCCCCCGGACTCTTCCTCTCCGTGGAATTCCCTGTCGCCGTAATACTGCATCAGGCGTATAAACCAGAGGTCCGCAAAAAGCCGCCGCGCCCCTAAAGCCAGGGCCAGCATGTCCCCTGTTGCCCCGGCAGCCGGAACCCGCATTTCCGAAGGGGGAGGGAAGGGGCTGTTATAGCCACGGGCCGCAAAACCGCCGGCGGCCCAGGCCAGGGCGGCCGCAACTAGGAGGGGCAGGCCGCGCCCGCGCCCGCCTGCTTTCACGAAAGGAATTCTGAGCATCAGAATTCCTTCCGTGAAAGCAGCCAGAGCGCCCCCAGGTATGAAGCTGCAATCCAGGCGGCGGCAGGGAAAAGTACGGCGGGGCCCATGGCGCAGGCCGCGCCCGCGGCGTCGCGCGCGTTAAAAAGCTGCAGGTTGGGGATAAGCCGCAGGAAAACATTAAACCCAACCCCCTTCAGCCCGGGCATCTGATCGGCCAGGAAGCGGGCCTCCGCCGCGAAATGTCCCAGCGTCCACATTATCGAAGAAATAACCAGGGTGGAAACCGCCGAAGTAGAAAACAGCGAGATAAAAAAAGCGAACGAGACTATGACAGCAAGCTTAAGGAAGGTGCCGGCCAGCGCCCAGGCGTAGAAGTCCGGGAGACCGAACCCCCTGAAGGCCAGGAGAGAAATGTGCATGGCGCCCATTATAACCAGCATCAGTCCCGCCGTCAGAAGCGTTCCGCCCAGCTTGCCGGCAAGGTAGGCCCAGCGTGGAACGGGGCGTGAAAATACCAGGTAAATAGTTTTTGTCTCCGCTTCTATAAGCATGGCCGTGGCGGCTCCGAAAAGCGAGTAGGCCAGCGCGGTAAGCTCAATCAGCGCCAGACCAAAATCCGTCAGCACCCGCGCCTCCTGTTCCACGGCCAGCGCCCCAGCCAGCACGGAAGCGTAGACGGCGGTGAAGGCGAAGACCGCGAAAAGCGTAAAAAACCGGTTGCGCACGCTCTCCTGAAAAGAATTGAAGGCGACAGCCTTCATAAGGGAGATGTTCTTCATTTAACCGCCTCGACAAAAATTGTCTCCAGTCCGCCGGGCGCGGACTCCCACTGCGCCCTGGTTACTGTCGCGGCCAGGGCGCCCCTCACCATGATCAGCACGCTGGAAGTCAGTTTTTCAACCTCGGAAATACTGTGCGAGGAAAGGAAAATCGCGCGCCCTTCGGAGTTAAGCCCGGCCAGGAGGGCGCGGATATCGTGTATGGCCAGCGGGTCAAGGCCGCTTACCGGCTCGTCAAGGACAAGCAGGTCCGGCTTGTGCAGAAGCGTCTGAGCCAGACCCAGGCGCTGAAGCATGCCTTTAGAAAATTCTGAGACACGCCTGCCGGCGTGAGGTTCCAGGCCGGTCTTTCGCATGGCGGACTCTACCGCCAGGGAGAGTTCCGCGCCGGAAAGGCCTGAAAGACGGCCGTAATACGCGAGGGCGGCGGCCGGCTTCATCTGCGGAGGGAAATAAGGCAGCTCCGGCAGGAAGCCGACCCTGGCCTTGGCGGCCCCGTCAGCGGGGGGGCGCCCGAAAACCCTGACCTGTCCGGCCGTCGGGAACAGCAGGCCGGTTATCAGTTTCATGATGGTGGTTTTGCCGGCGCCGTTAAGTCCCAGCAGGCCGGTAATTTCACCGGCCTGTATTTCAAACGAAAGGTCCTTTACGGCGGTATGGTATTCCGCGCCCAGCAGACGGGGGCGTTTGTAGGTTTTCTTGACCCCAAAAAATGAAACGGCGCTCGCTGTCATCTCACTATTTTTTCTCCTCCAGCTTTACACGCCTCATCTCCTCCTGTATGCGGTCTATGGGGATCTCGCCCAGCTTGAGGAAGATAGTGTGGAACCTGCGCAGGTCAAAGTATTTGCCTTCGGTGCGCTGGTAATAGCGGCGCATTTCAAGTATGCGGTCCATACCCAGGATATAACTGAATCCGTCGGTAGGGGCCAGGGATATTTTAAGGATCTCGGCATCCGCCTGCGCCCTGGTCATGTAGAGATTGTCCTGGAAGAACAGGGAAGCTCGCTGGTGGTCCCATTTTTTAGTATGCAAGGCCGCGTCGGCGTAGGCCCTAGCCGCGCGCAACGCCCTCACGTAGCAGCGCAGAAAGCGCGACCAGTAAGAGGAATAATAGCCCATCTCCCCGGCCAGAAGCTCCGCGTAGCAGCCCCAGCCGTTGGCCACCACCGGCTGACGGGAAATCCGGCGTATGCGCGAAAGATTGGAGGAAGCCTCGAAGCTGCGCAGGTGAAGGCCGGGCATTATGGAATAGGCGGTAAGCAACTCCAGTTGCGAGTAATTGAAACCGGAGGCCAGTACCTTTTCGCGCGAGGCCTCGGGGGCGCTGTCCGGGGGGAGAAGGACAAGAAGCTCGGAAACCCGGGTGTCGTCCAGCGCGAAAGAAGGCGCGTAGTAAACGTAAGGAAGCGCCGAGGCCATGAAGCCGGGCATACGTTTTATGAGCAGGCGCTGGCGCGGGAATTCAACCACCTTGTGCTCGTCAAAATGCTGGTAAGAGCGATCCATCTCATCCTGAAAGACCTTCAGCACATCCCCGATCGGCGGATGCCCTTTGGGGAGCGTGTCCAACACTCCCTTCCACCCTTTTTCCTTCATCACCATCGCGTCAATGTTAAGCGCCTCCTTCCGGAGATCTTTCATTGCTTTCTTAAAAGCTGTTTTTGAATAGCTGAGGGCCGAGCCGGGGGTCATGTCCAGCGAGTGCAGCCGCTCAAGATAAAAGCCGTAAGTGTCTCTGCCGGCCCGGAAATCCCCGTCCGCATTAGGCAGCACGTCCTTCTGCAGGAATTCGGCGTAGCGCGCCAGAGCCGCCTTAACATTTTCCATTGTTTCGTCAACCTGCCCCTTAAGTATCGGATCGTAACGGGTGTAATCGCGGAACACCGGAACGAAATCAGAAACGTAATTCAAAGCGTCGCCGGCCTGCTTTATGGCCTGGCGGGTCCAGATTTCCGGCGGGTGCGAAAGGTTGCGCTCGGCCTGCTCGAGAACGGATGGGAATTGCTTCAGGCGGGAGAGGGCATTTGAAGCGCGGGTGTTGTAGTCCTCATAGTCCTTACTCATCATCTGGTAGACGAGGAAAAGCGGGTCAAGATACTGCTGTGGGCGCCGGACCGGCAGGCCGAGGTTTTTCAGCTCGTAAACATCCGCCTCCAGCATGCGGTCAAGAATTTCATAGTCCACCCTGAGGTTGGGAGACATGGAGTCTTTCCGTATCTCGCCCAGCTTGGCGCGAAGCCGCCTGATAGCCTCCAACTGGCTCGTGGCGCTCTCCTGCGAGCGGGCGGTGAGTAAGTAGTCAGAGCCGTGCAGACCCAGCCGCGTGGCCCGCTCGGGGTCGTACGTCTGTATGGTGGCCAGGTACTGTAAAAAAACCTCGTTCAGCCTGGCGCTCTCAAGCGCGCCCTCTATCTCCGCGGTGGTGAGCTTGTCCTCGTATGCAAACAGGGGGAGAACGGAGGGAAAAGCGCAGAGCGCCAGCGCGGTAATTACTACCGCTCCGGTAAACTTCCGCAGACAAAGCAGGGTTTTCATTATGTGAACCTCTGGTAACTGCTCAGGTAGCCAGTAGTCAGAATTCAGGAGTCAGAAGCCGGGAATGAGAACGTCGGCG
>CAZYFL010000172.1:0-3537 GCA_964646805.1 uncultured Elusimicrobiaceae bacterium
TGGAAAAAATAGGCTGCGGTTTATGCGGCGGAAATACTGCCGTCCCTTTCCTGAAAACGGGTGGGCGCAGGCTTGTTAAGTGCGCCGGCTGCGACTTGGTCCGCACCGGGGATTTTGACGGGGCCAAGACGGCTTACCAGGAAGATTACTTCCAGGGCAAAAACCGCTATACCGAACGTTGGGAGGAATTCTGCGCGATGTTTGATGCCCTTTTGGCCAGGGCGAGGGGTTTTAAGCGACAGGGAAAGCTTCTGGATGTCGGGGCCGGCGTCGGGGCGCTGATGAGTGCGGCAAAGAAGCGCGGCTTCGAGGTTAGCGGGGTGGAGACGTCAACCTGGGCTTCAGCTTTCGCGAGAGAGGAAAAGGGATTGGAGGTGTTTACGGGAACTCTGGCGGACGCGCGTCTGGAGACGGAGGTCTTTGATGTTGTCGTCATTAACCATGTTCTTGAGCATGTGCGCGTCCCCCTGGAGCTTCTGGCGGAGGCCCGCCGGGTACTGAAAAACGACGGGTTGCTCGTCATCGGGGTTCCAAACATCGGCAGCATTATGGCCGGCTTGCAGGGCGGCAAATGGGCGTCGCTCAGACCTGAAGAGCATATTTGGCACTTTACCCGTGGAACTCTCGCAAGGCTATTGATTTTAGCCGGTTTTAAGGTAATCTGTTTTGAAGCGAAAGAAAACTATCCCGTTTCCGGCTGGCGGCCGGAATCCCTTGTCAAAAGGCTGATAAGTTGGGTTTCAGCGCTGGCCAATCGTTCAGAAGCAATGCTTGTTTTTGCGGAAAAACGTTTCTCTTCGGAATATGCCGGGCCGGTTCAATAAAAATACGTAACTGCTCAGGTAGCCAGAAGTTAGAATTCAGGAGTCAGAATGAGGATGTCGGCGACGAGATTTTTGGAGGCCTATTCGCGGGCTATTCTGAATTCTGACTCCTGAATTCTGGCTACCTGTGTAGTTACAAAAATACGCGATATGTCACAGCCCAAAATTTCAATAATAATACTCCACCTTTGTGAGATGGACGGACTTTTGGAATGCCTGTCTTTTCTGGGCGGAGTTTCCTACGGTAATTTTGATGTCTTCGTGGTGCAAAACGGCCCTGAAGGCTATGAATTAAAAAAAAGACTTCCGCCTTTTCCCGGCAGACTTGCCGAAATTATCTATACGGGGAAAAACCTCGGTTTCGCCGCGGGCAACAATATCGGTATAAAGCGCGCGCTTCAAAAAGGAGCGGACTATGTTCTCTTGCTGAATGATGATACGGTTGTCAGTCCGGATTTTCTGGACATACTTGTGGCGGAGGCGGAAAAGGATCCTCTTATCGGAATGCTGGGGCCGGAAGTGTTGTGCTTCAGGGACAGGGAGCGGGTATCTTTCGCCGGCGCGAAGTTAGATCCGGTCGCCGGAACTTTTTCTTTCCCGCGCTCGGGTGAATTCTCTACCGCTTCCGGCGGGACGCCGCCGTTTGAGTCTGATTACATAACCGGCTGCGCTTTGCTCGTAAAGAAAAGCCTGCTGGACAGGATAGGCCTGCTGGATGAAAGGTTTTTCCTTTACTGGGAGGATTCGGACTGGGGCTTAAGGGCGAAAAAAGCCGGTTTCCGCTGTCTGGTGGTTCCGGCTGCAAGGATATGGCACAAAGTTTCCGCCTCTTCGGGCGGCAATGATTCCCCGCTGAAGGCGTATCATAAGACAAGAAGCCATTTGCTTTTTGCCGAGCTTCATGCGCCGCCGGCTAAAAAAAAACTGCTGCTGCAAGCGGCGCGTGATATCGTCTGGCTGGTTTTTAAATCCGGGGCGCCGGGAGCTTTCAGGCGGGCGGCGGCGTATGCCGCGGCAGTTTCAGATTACCTGCGCGGGCGCGGCGGGGCCGGACCTGCCTGGCTGTCGGAGAAATAGGGGGCCGTATGGGCGAAATAAAATATCCTGCTCTAAACGAGATACTGGCCGTTCACTCCAGCCGCCGTGAATATGAGCGTTATCTTTTCGTGAACCGCTATATTTTCCGCCCCCCGTCCTTCCCGGCCATATGGCTGCTGATCAGGCTGGGTTTGACTTCGGAGACAGCTTCCTGGTTGTCGGGCCTCGCTGCGCTGGCCGGGTTTATATGTTTGCTTTGGCCCGGTACCCCGCTGCTTTGGCCCGGGGTGTTTTTTCTGTTTCTGTTCAATTTTTTTGACTGCCTTGACGGAGGCATAGCCAGGATAATGCGCACCATGAACCCGTACGGCCGTTTCCTGGATTCCATAATGTGGTGGGCTGACATGCTTTTCTGGACTGTGATAGGCGTTACGGTCTGGCGTTTGCCGCAGCTACGCCTTATCGGGGATTCGCTTTGGATATCCCCTAGAGTCTGGCTTGCCGTTGGGGCGCTTTCCGCCTTCCTTGCCGCCTACGCCGCGTATCTTGAAAGCGTTTTTGATTTAGCCCTGCGCGGGCACTGGGAAACCCTGCAGCGCCGGGAGGGAGCGCTGCCGACTTCTACGCCCATAGCGGGGAAATCCGGCCCGGAGGTTTTCGCGCGCGTGCTGACGCATAACCTGCGAGTGAGGGAAACGCATTATTTCCTTTTAGCCGCCGTCTGCGCGATAGGCTGCGCCGACCTGCTGCTGGCGTTTTTTCTTGCCGTGAATGCGGCGGCGGCGATCTTTTTGCTTTTCGTCTACTGCCGCAGAGGCAGGAGGATATACGAGGCCGGCCTGGGGCGGCCGGATAAATAATGGAACAAAACGGGCCGCGTCCCGCCGCGGGCAAAATACATTTATTTATATTCATACACGACCTAGCGCCGTTCGGCGCCCAGCGCGTGGCGTTGCAGACGGTAAAAAATATAAATAAATGCCTGTTCCGCGTTACGGTGTGCTCTTTTGGGGGCGACAAAACGCTGGCTCCGGAGTTTATAGCTTGCGGCGCGGAAATGGTTTTTCTCGGAGCAGGAAGGTTTTCGGACCTGTCGGCGTGGCTTAGGCTTGCCGCCAGGTTGTTTCGTTCGCGGCCCGACATAATACAGACAAATCTGCCGGAATTAAGTTTCCCTGTCAGGTTGCTTTCGTTGTTTCTGCCGGGACTGCGCGTTGTGCATAGCGTCCAGAATCCGCTCTCAAGCGAACCCTGGGGTTGGCGCTTCCTTAACCGCGCCACGATTGGGCTTTGCGACGCGGTAATATTCTGTTCGCGGGGCATATGTGAAGAGGCGGCGCCGAGTTTAAAGCGGTCTGGCGGGAAGTTTTTTGTCGTGCAAAACGGGATATCCATGGAAACCGCTCCGGCTGCGGCCGGTTTTGCGTTGCGCAGGGAACTGGGCATAAATGAGGATGAAAAAGTCATCGGCTGCGTGGGCAGACTTTCCGTGCAGAAAGGCCAGGACGTCCTGATTGAGGCGCTGGAGCAGCTTGTAAAACAAAAACGGCGAGTGCGCCTGCTGCTGGCCGGCGACGGGGAAACTTTTTACGAACTAAAAGCGCTGGTACGGCGGCTGGGGCTTGAGAGGGAAGTCCTGTTCCTTGGGCGGCGCGCCGATATTGCGCGCATACTT
>CAZYFL010000172.1:3547-5218 GCA_964646805.1 uncultured Elusimicrobiaceae bacterium
TGGGAGGGCTTGACAGTCGCGCTGGGAGAAGCCATGCTGGCCGGCAGGCCATGCGCCGCCACGAAAATCCCGGGCCATGCGGACCTTTTGAGGGACGGGATAACGGGAGCGGCTGTGCCGACAGAGGACGCGACCGCGCTTGCCGGAGCCATCTCCCGCCTGCTGGACGACCCTGCCGGAGCGCAAAGACTGGCCGCCGCCTCCGCTGAACTGGTGAGGACGGAATTCACTGTTGAGAAAATGGCGGAGAAATATGAAAAACTGTACCTGGGCATGCGCGCCGATGAGAAAACGCAATATCCTGTATGTTATTGAAAACGAGTTCTTCGGCGGCGGAGAACAGTCTTTTGCGCGCATAATAAACGGGTTGAACAAGGCCGAATATGACGTTACAGCCGCCTGTTTGACCGGATCTATAAACCCCGCGTCAGCGGCGTTCACCGGGAAAATAGGAAAAACCGCGCGGATACTTCCTTTAGACCTGCGCAGACTGGTTGATCCGCTAAATGTATTGCGTCTGAGAAGGATTATCTCCGGTCTTGGAATTAACATCGTTCACAGCCAGGGCGCCCGCGCAAATTTTTATTCGCGGCTGGCCGCCCGCTCTGCCGGCGGCGTTCCGGTCGTTTCCACCGTCGCTTCCCCGGTGGAAGAATATAATGTGAATTTTATCCGGAAGGCAGTATATACGGCGCTGGACCGGTTTGGCGGGTCTTCAGTCAGGTTCATAGCCGTGGCGGACCATATTGAACGGAAACTCGCGCGCGTCCGCGGCATATCTCCGGAAAAGATCACGCGCATATATAATGGCGTAGACGCAACGGAATACAGCTTGCGCGCCGACCTGGCGGCGAAAGTCCGTACGGATTATAACATCGCCGGAGATTGCTTCCTTGTCGCGGCAGCCTGCCGGTTGAGCTGGGAAAAAGGCCTTTTCAATCTCGTGGAGGCCGCTGGCAGGATAGCGGCTTTGGGCGGCGGGCCGGCCGGCTGCATGAGATACATTATTGCCGGAGAGGGACCGCTGGGAAAAGATTTAAAGTCGGCTGTGAACTCCGCGGGTTTGGCGGATAGTTTTATTTTCACCGGCTTCCTGGACGATGTCAGGCCGCTACTGGCCGCCGCCGACGTTTTTGCGCTGCCTTCGTACAGGGAAGGGTTTCCGATGAGCGTACTGGAGGCCATGGCGGCGGGCAAGCCGGTTATAGCTTCCGACATAGACGGCGTAAATGAAAGCGTAACGGATGGGTTGAGCGGTATTCTGGTTCCCGCGCGCGATAGCGCGGCCCTTGCCGCCGGGTTGGGAAAACTGTTTAAGGACAGGGCTGCCGCTGCCGTAATGGGGCGGCGCGGCCGGGAGATAGTGATGGAAAAATTCGGACTGGACAGGATGATAAAAGCGCACGAAGATCTTTACAGGGGGCTGGTAAAAACATGACAGGTTTACTGCGCGGTCTTATCCGCCGCCTGATAAAGGCAGGGGAGGAAGGCCTTCGAAACCACCAGGCCGTCATGCGTCTTCTGGCCGGGGTAAGCGCAGCCTCGTTGCTGGATGTGGGCTGCGCCGATGGCACAAAAGCTGAAGCGTATGCGCGGGGTCTCGGCATCCCTTTGGACCGGGTCAAAGGCATAGAGTCGCGGGAAAATTATGCGGCCGAAGCTAGGGAAAAA
>CAZYFL010000173.1:0-5212 GCA_964646805.1 uncultured Elusimicrobiaceae bacterium
AAGGGTTTCCTCTTCCCGGGTGCGCAGGGCAGCCCCCCGGACGGCCCGACTGGGCGGCGTTTAAACCGCAGGACTTTCGCTACTGTCTGAATCGCAGAAGCAGTCAGGTTGGACAATGCGGGGTCGTTTAGCATATAATAAAACGGGACGGAGGAGTTATGAAAATCTTGAAAGTTTTACTCGCACTTACCCTGGCGTTTGAGCAACTGCTCTTCCCTGTGGCCTGGCTTTTTGCCCAGGACGCGCCCGCCGCCGATAAGGATTTCGCCCAGGACCTGCAGGGTCCCGGCGGCGGAGAGGGCGGACCCATACTGGACGGCGATGCCGATGCGGCGTCTCCTATCGCCATGCCGGTTGGGCAGATGCCGGGCGCCCCGATAGAATCCGTGCAGATAGGCAACGCTCCCAAGGATACCCCGATGTACGAGGATGTGGAGTCAGTTTCTCCGCTTGACCGCAAGATAGGCCCGATACGCCTCAAGGGAGCGCCGCTCTCCACCTTCCTGGACGTGGTTTCGGCCCAGTCCAAGGTCAACTTCATCATCACCGAAGGCTTGGAAGCCAAAACCATAACCGTTTTTCTGCGCAAGACCACCGTGCGCGAGGCGCTGGAACTGCTGTTGCGCGTGAAAGGCCTCACCTACCAGCGCATAGGCAAAAGCAATACCTATGTGGTACAGAAGCGTTCCGCCGACATGCCGAATCTTATAACCAAGATCTATACGCTGAACTATATCCCGCTCATCCCGATAAGCTCCATAGGCGAAGAGATAGCATCCATCACCTCGCAGGATGTGTCTTCCTCCGGTAGCGGCCAGCAGAGCGGCCAGCAGGGAGGGCAGCAGGGACAGGGAGGACAGCAGGGGCAGGGAGGACAGGGCGGGACGAAAGAAAGCCCCATTTCCATCATAAACATCGTGAACAGCGTACTCTCAAAGAAATACGGCAAATTGGCAACCGATCCGCGCACCAACACGCTTATAATAACGGATGTGCCTGAGGTCTTCCCCCAAGTGGAGCAGATAATAGCGGAGCTGGACAAAAAGGCTCCGCAGATACTGATAGAGGCCCAGATAGTGGAGATAAACACGGACCGCCTGAATGAGCTGGGCATAGAATGGGGCGGATCACGCGGCGAGATGGCCTATTTCGCCGGGCCCGCGCGCCTTACCGACTACGGCCTGCGCCCCGGCTTCTTCTCCGGCAACGAGTGGAAGAAATTCTTCCCAAAGACTACCGACATCGGCGCGGCATCGGGTAGCAGCGACAGCAGTAGCAGCGACAGCAGCGGCAGCGGCGGCGGCATAGACTCTATTTTCTCGTCCGGCCAGCAGAGTTCCAAGGGCGTTTATTACGGCGTGTTCAGCCTGGCCCAGTTGCAGGCTATTTTCCGCGCTCTCATCTCCAAGGGCGAGGGGCGCTACCTGGGCAAGCCCAAGATAGTGGCCATGAACAACAAGACTGCCCTTATAGCCATTTCAAAGGACGCGGCTATGGGTACGCAGAGTACAGTTTCCTCCGCGGGAGGGTCTTCAGGTTCCTCCTCCACCGGGGTAGAGCGCCGGCGTATAGGCCTGGTGCTCAAGGTCACCCCGCAGGTGAATAAGGAAGGCTTCGTAACTATGATAGTGCAGCCTTCCTACTCCAACGCAACGGCCTCCGCTGTAACCGTCCAGGGGGAGACCGTCTACGACCCGGTCAGCCGCGGCGCCTCCACGATGGTGCGCGTGAAGAACGGCCAGACCGTGGTGATAGGCGGAATGCTGGCCTCCACCGAGAGCAAGACCATCAAGAAGGTGCCGCTCCTCGGCTATATACCGATACTTGGCTGGCTGTTTACCAGCGTGAGTTCCAGACGCACCAATACCGACCTGGTGATCTTCATCACGCCGACAATATTAGTGGACTAATAAAGAGAAGGCAAAGGTACAGGATGTCTCGCAAATTCCTCGGCGAAATAATGATCCAGGCTAAATGGATCGACGAAGAAAAGCTTGCCAAGGCCCTGAAATTCCAGCAACAGCAGGGTTGTCTTATAGGCGAGGCGCTGGTGAAGCTGAATTATGTCACAGAGGAGCAGGTTGCGCAGACCCTGGGAAAACAACTGGGCATCCCGTATGCCTCCAAAGAAAACCAGATCCTCAATCCGGAAAAAGGCCAGGGGCTTGATAAGATCATTCCTGAAAAATTCGCCCGCGACAGCGCCGTGATCCCGCTGTTTATAGAAAACAACGTGCTGGCCGCCGCCGTGACCGATCCGACCGACATAATGATGCTGGACAACATAAAGCTTGTCTCCGGCATGGAGATACAGCTTTTCATTTCCACCAAAGCCCAGATACTGAAAGTCATTGACGTTTTCTACCAGGGTCAATCGGACATGATAGACACGGTGCTGGACAAGGCCCTGGACGGCAAAGGCGGGGGGACCTCCGACAGCGACGTAATTGCTTCCGACGGCAAACTGGACTTGGACAAGGTCATTATAGGCGAATCAAAGGGCGCCCAGTCCATAAAACTGATCAACGCCATTCTGAAGCAGGCCATTTCCGAACGGGCCAGCGACATCCACCTTGAAAAATTTGACGAAAAAGTCTCCCTGCGCCTGCGCATAGACGGCGTACTCTACGAACGCAGCGCTCCGCCCACCGAACTGGTGGACGCGCTGATCTCGCGCGTTAAAATCCTTTCAAAGCTGGACATCTCCGAGCGGCGTCTGCCGCAGGACGGCAGCTTTTCCATAAAGTATCAGAACCGCACTATCGAAATCCGCGTAAGCGTCTGTCCCACGGTGTTCGGCGAAAAACTGGTCATGCGCATCCTGGACAAAGGCTCCGTGGAATTGAACATCCAGCTCATGGGCTTTGAACCCCGCCAGCGCGAAGACTTCCTTAAGGCCGCCACTTCCCCCACCGGCCTCATCTTTCTCACCGGCCCCACCGGCTCCGGTAAAACCACGACTTTAAGCGGCATACTGAACGCCATCAAGTCCACGGAACTCAACATCATGACGCTTGAGGACCCGGTGGAAATAAAAATGGAGGGCATAAGCCAGGTGCAGATAAAACCGCAGATCGGCCTCACCTTCTCCTCCGGGCTTCGCTCCTTCCTGCGCCAGGACCCGGACGTCATACTGGTCGGCGAGGTCCGCGACAACGAGACGGCCGAGGCCTGCCTGAAAGCGGCCATGACCGGCCATCTGGTGTTGTCCACGCTGCACACCAACAGCGCCCTGGAGGCCGTGCCGCGGCTGCTGGACATGGGCATAGAGAAATACCTGCTTGCGGGCACGCTGCTCTGTCTGGCGGCCCAGCGCCTGGTGCGCCAGCTTTGCCCCGAATGCAAAGTTCCTTACCGGCCGCCGCAGAGCGAGATAGACCAGTTTATGGCTGAATCCATGATAACACCTCTCCCTGACCCTGGCAAGCTTACTTTTTATAAGGCCAGGGGCTGCCTCAAGTGTAACAACATGGGCTACAAGGGTCGCAAAGCCATCTACGAAGTGTACTTCAATACCGACGCGATGAAGTACATAATTTACAAGGACGCGGATGTGCAGAAATTAGCTGCGGAGGCCGCCAAGAGCGGCGCCTGGAACCTGCGCGCCAGCGGCTGGCGCAAAGTGCTGGCCGGCGTTACTTCCTCGGAGGATATGCTGTCGGTGACGGTTAGCGAGCGATAAATGGATTACAGCGATTTGGGGTAACTACTCGGGTAGATAGAATTCAGAATTCAGGAGTCAGAATTCAGGAGTCAGAATGAAGATGCCAGCGACAAGATTTGAGGACCTGGTGGTGTGGCAAAGGTCCCAGCAGTTTGTGCTTGCGGTGAGGCTTATTGGCAGGCTATCCTGAATTCTGACTCCTGAATTCTGTCTACCTGAGTAGTTACGATTTCTTCATCACTGAGATCGGCTGTAATTTCTTCAGTTTGAAACAGCCGCGACATTTCAGGTATACTATAACGGGTATAGTATAAAAGGAAACTATGGGACGATTCATCTATACGGTTCAGGACGCGCAGGGCACGGTGACTACCGGCGCCCTTGATGCCGAAGACGAAGACAGCGCGGTACAATCCTTGCAGACCAAAGGCCTGTTCATCCTGTCTATACAATCCGAGAATGCCAAGTCCAAGGGCATAATGAGCCTTAAAAAGTTCAGAGGCGGCAGCATCTCGGGCCGCGAGATGGTTTTCTTCGGCGAGCAGTTGTCCACGCTTATAGGCGGCGGCATCCCGTTGGTGCGCGCCCTTTCCCTGTTGAGCGAGCATGCCGAAAACAAGAACCTGGCCGTGGTGCTCTCCACGATAACCAAGGAAGTGTCCGCCGGCGGCGCCTTCCACAAAGCCCTGGAAAAGCATCCCACTGTCTTTGACGAGATCTGGGTTTCGCTTGTGCAGGCGGGAGAGGTCTCCGGCCAGTTGCCGGTTGTGCTGCGCCAGATTACCGCCTACAGCGAGTCTAAGGAAAACGTCAGGTCCAAGATTATAACCGCCGTCTCTTACCCGGCAGTGCTGATGACCATGTCGGTGGGCGTACTCATTTACTTTGTGATGTTCATCGTCCCGGTGTTCGCCGACATCTTCCGGGATTTCAACCTGAAACTGCCGATTCTTACCCGGACTATAGTGGGTATTTCAGCCATAATGAGCAAATACCTCGTACTTATCCTAGTGAGCATCATAGGGAGCGTCTTTGCCTTCAGGGCTTACATCGCCACCACGCCCGGCAGGCTGACTTGGAACCATATCCAGATGAATATGCCGCTGTTCGGCACGCTTATCCGCGCCATGCAGATAGAGCGTATGCTCACAACCATGGCCACGCTGATACGTTCCGGCGTCAGCATCCTTAACGCCGTGTCGGTGCTGGAGGGGGCCTTCAAGAAGAACCTGGTTTATCAGGGCGCTCTGAAAAAGGCCAGGAACGACATAGCCAGCGGCCGCTCCATCTCGGAATCTTTTAAAAAAACAGGGATTTTCCCGCCGATGGTCACGGAAATGATGTGGATGGGCGAGGAATCCGGCAAGTTGCCCGACATTATCGTAGTGCTGTCTAAGTATTACCAGGAGCAGATAGACCAGTTTTTGCGGCGCTTTTCCTCCATGATAGACCCGATACTGGTGGTGGGCGTCGGCGGGCTGGTGGGAGTAATCGTAATGAGTATTTTCATGCCCATCTTCCAGTTGTCGCAGATCGGCGCGGGTTAAA
>CAZYFL010000174.1:0-5207 GCA_964646805.1 uncultured Elusimicrobiaceae bacterium
AGGCTCCACCATTCTGAATTCTGGCTCCTGAATTCTGTCTACCTGAGTAGTTACAAAAGACAAGCGAAAAGCCGTCCGCCTTAGGCGGACGGCTTTTTCTCCGGTTCAGTTGTGCTTTAGAACATCGCTTTGATACCGAGGGAAAGCGCCTTGTCGTTGTATTCAAAGGTACTCTCGTTTGAGTTACGGCTTTTATAGGTGAAGCCGCAGTCCGCTGTAAGCCATTTCTGGATATTGTATACGGCGGTAAGGCGTACGCTGGTGTTCTCATCCAGGCGCTTGGGGTTGGCGAGGGTGGTCTTCTCGGGGTAAAGCACGCTTTCGTAGCCGAAGCCAAGTCCGGCCTTTATCTTGTTCACCTGGCGAGTTACGCCTACGTCCATAAGGGTGCTGGTGTAGAAGCGGCTACTACCGTAGGTGGATTCCACGTTGCCGCGCTTACCGAAGATCGTAACGTCAGTCTTCGCTAAAGCCTTCCAGACGGCCTGGGCGCTGTAGCCCATGGTGGTAATGTCGTTCTTGGCGGTGCCGCTGTCGTTCTTGTATTTACGCGCCTGCATACCGGCAGTCACGGTGCCCATCACCTTGGGGGCTATGTCGCCGGCAAGACCAAGATCCACGTTGTTGTAAGTGGCATCGTTGGTGTTACCGCTCTGGTAATTAAGGTTGCCGTAGCGGTAGGAAACGAACATCCTGGTTTTGGGCTGAAGTTTGTAGGAGACATCAGCGCCCATCAGGGTCTCTTCACGGTCCAAACCGGAGAAGTTACCGGACAGGTAGTTGTTGTAGACATGCTGCACTGCCACGGTGAAACCGAAATTGCCGCGCAGAGGAGCCTCCAGGTTGAGACCGGCAGTGTTCTCCACGCGGGCGGCGCGCTTGGTAGTTTGCGAAGTGGCCTGGTCGGTGGTCTGCTTGTATTTATCGTCTACGCTAAGCGTCATGCTCTTGGGCAGCCTGGCCGTGGCGGAGAAACCCGCGTTGTGGTGCACGGCGTTGTTCGTGGAAGTGTTAACGGCATAGCTCAGCACATCCATGGAGTAGCCGCCCTTAAGGTCCAGGCGGGAGCCGACTTTCTGAATAAGCTCAAAGCCCAGCGCTGAGCGGTTTATGGTTGAACCTTTGCGTTTATTTCTGGAAAGGTAGATGTTGCTGTCGTAGCTTTCCTGGGTGCTCATGAAAGGATTTACATCCATATTCCCGAGCTTTATGTTCTGCTGCGCGCCGGCTGCGGCGGGCATTAAGAGTACGGCTGCTATTAAAAGATTCTTCATTATTTATTATCTCCTTGTATATGGGGCGCTCGCTTTAGTTGCCGCAACCGGGGGTAGAGGCGCTGACCTCGCAGACTGCCTGGACGATTTCCTGCGTGGGGATTACGGAAGTAGCCGGGGGCAAAGCTATGGTAACTGCGGGGGCTTTTTCCACGGGCGCGGAGGCGGTGGGCGCAGACATGGGAGCAGCGGCGGACAGAAACACTGACTGGCCCGCCCGCACGGTCTGCGTTTCTCCGCCGGAAGCGTTGGTCACCACGGCGTTGCCTTTTTCCATGGAGATTTCAATCTTGCCGCCGACGTTGACCATTTTAACTTCGCTGTTGGCGGTCAATATAACATTGTGGCCGGATTCGCTCTTTACGGCTACCGGAGTTCCGGCGCCCAGGGACACATTTACCTGGCCTTCGTTAGAGGTTACGGTGAAGTTGGAACCGGTCGCGCCGGAAATCTTTTTTCCGCCTGCTTCAATCTCAACGGTGCCGTCCACTATAGAGAAGGTAACTTTATTGTCGGTTATCTCGGGAATAGCGTCGCCGGGTTTGAGGGTCATTACAACCACTCCGTCTTTAAGTATGTTGACGGTGCCGGTTATCCTGGTGATTTTTACGCCTTTGGCGTACACGGCATGGGTTACCGGCTGGGCCAACACATTGGCGCTAAACGCAACGACTGTCGCTATCGCTAAAAGGTGAAACAGTTTCATGCTACCTCCTGTAAATTATTCCAAAGACTTTGAAGACTTCAAATATATTACATGAAACCTTTGTTGGGTGTCAAGGATTTTTTTCGGAATGATTTTTTAAAATATTATAATTGCATTTTCCCTGAATAAAACGGGGAGTTCTTTTCTGCCGTCTGATGGATGCCCGCGCAACCATTGCAGGATTTGATAGAATTAAGATATGAAAATCTTAACGCTCCTTTTTAGTTTGGCGGCGCTTTCTCCCTCCGCAGCGGCGGCAGGCGGCTTCCCTTTGGGATTTTACGGCATAGGCGACCCCGGGGAACTGTCCGTTTTAAGGCAGGCCGGTTTTAACTGCTTCCATACTTACGCGCAGGACCCGCAACGCCTGGCCGCGCTGGCCGCCGAATCAAAAAAACTTAATCTTAAAATGGTTGCCTACGCGGACCGGGTTATAGCTTCATCTTATACAAAAGAGGCAAAGCGCTGGCCGGTACTGGCCTGGTATCTTTTTGACGAGCCGGAAGTGCGGAAGCTGCCGCCGGCGGAACTTGAGAAGCTGGACAGGCGGGTTAAAGACTGGTCGCCCCGGCAGAAAACGGTTTTTGTTATGGGCGAGGGCGTGGCCGCCTTCACCTACGGCGGGCTTGCCGACGCGCTTATGGTGGACTGGTACCCGGTGCCGCACCTGCGGCTTGAATCCGTTGGCGAGCAGGTGGCCATGACAAAGGCGGGCGCAGCTATTACGGATCCCAAAAGGCAGGATAAGCCCGTGTGGGCCGTGCTGCAGGCTTTTGACTGGATTAACTACCCGCAACGCAGGAAAGAGCGCGTGGGAGGCTTTCCCACTTTTGAGCAGGTGCGCTTTATGACCTACCTGGCGCTGGCGCGCGGCGCTAGGGGGATTTTTTACTTTCAGTACGCCGGATCCGACGGCGTACCGCTGCCCGATCGGCCCGAGCGATGGGGTATTTATCAGCGCATTGCCGCCGAGATAAACGCGCTTATGCCGGTTCTTGAAAAAGGCAAGCCAGGCGTACCGCCCCCTGGCCTCAACCCGCAACTGGCCTCCCTCGCCCTAAAACAAGGCGGCAAGGCTTACCTTATATTACTAAACCCCTCCGAAGCCATGTTGCCTCTGAATACGGAAGAACTGAGTTCCTACCGCCCGCTCTTTGAAGACAACCGACTTCTCCCCTCCGCCCTTCCTCCCCACAAGGTACTGGTCCTAGAGAAATAAAGGTAACTAAATCTCAGGTTGTTACAAATCAAATAAAGTCAGTATGAGGAGACCAGGGCTCTTGTGGCGGCTTCTACGGTCGCCCTGGCGATGAACTCGTCAATGTTGATGCCGAAGACGCTTTTGTTGCCGCGCAGGCGCAGGGTTATGGCGCCGGCTTCTTTTTCTTTTTTGCCGACTACCACAAGGTAAGGGATCTTTTCCATGGCGGCCTCGCGCACCTTGGCGTTTACGGTGTCGTGACGCAGATCGGAGGTCACGCGCAGGCCGGCGGCCTTAAGCCTGGCAATAACCTCGCCGGCGTAGCTTTCTTCCTCTTGTGTGATGTTAAGAACTTTCACCTGGACAGGGGCCAGCCACATGGGGAAGTTGCCGGCGTAATGCTCAATGAGTATGCCGAAGAAGCGTTCAAGCGAGCCCAGCAATGCGCGGTGCACCATGTACGGCCGGCGCTTCCGGCCGTCGGCGCCGGTGTATTCCATGCCGAAACGCTCAGGCAGGTTGAAATCAAATTGTATGGTGGTCATCTGCCATTCGCGGCCGATGACGTCTTTAACCTTCAGGTCTATCTTGGGACCGTAGAAAGCTCCGCCGCCCTCGTCGATCTCTACCGCGACGCCTTCCCTGGCGACAGCGGCGAGCAGGCTCTTCTGCGCCTCTTCCCAGCGGGCGGGGTCGCCCACGGCGCCCTCGGGCCGGGTGGCAAGGTAAGCTTTAATTCCGGCGAAGCCGAAAGTCTTCCAGATGTTAAGGCTGAAGCGCAACGCCTCCGCGGTTTCCGCCTCTATCTGTTCGGGCGTACAAATGATGTGGGCATCGTCCTGGGTAAAACCGCGTACGCGCATAAGGCCGTGCAGTACGCCGGTTTTTTCAAACCGGTACACGGTGCCCAGTTCCGCCCAGCGCAACGGCAGGTCCCGGTAGGAGCGCGCCGCGCTCTGGTAGATCTGTATGTGAAAAGGGCAGTTCATGGGCTTGGCGTAATAGTTTATGCCGTCTATGTCCATGGGCGCGTACATAGAGTCCTTGTAGAAGTCCAGGTGGCCCGACGTAGCCCAAAGGTTTTCGCGACCGATATGCGGCGTGTTTATAAGATCGTAGCCGCCCTTAAAATGTTCCTCCTTCCAATAGGTTTCTATAGCGTGGCGTACGCGCGCGCCGTTGGGATGCCATAGCACCAGGCCGGGGCCGACGAGTTCGTTTATGCTGTAAAGGTCCAGCTGTTTGCCCAGTTTGCGGTGGTCGCGTCTGGCGGCCTCTTCCTGTTGCTTAAGCCAGGCGTCCAGCTCGGCGTGGGTTTCGAAGGCCACGCCGTAGATGCGCTGCAGCATGGGGTTCTTTTCGCTGCCGCGCCAGTAGGCGCCGGCTATGGAGGTGAGCTTGAAAGCCTTAAGTTTTCCGGTGTGCTCTACATGGGGGCCTTTGCAGAGGTCCTCAAAGTCGCCGTTGCGATAGATGCTGATGACGCTACCTTCCGGTAGGTCGTTAATGATTTCCACCTTATATTTCTCTCCCCTGGACTCAAAGCGTCTGAGGGCCTCGGAGCGGGGCAGCTCAATGCGCTCAAATTTCTGGGCCTGCGCCAGGATATGCTTCATCTTCTTTTCTATCAGCGGCAGATCTTCCGGGGTGAAGTGGTGTTCCAGATCAAAGTCATAGTAGAAGCCGTTCCCAATGGCGGGACCTATGCCGAATTTTACGCCTGGGAACAGTTCGGCCACGGCCTGGGCCATTACATGGGCCAGGGAGTGGCGTATCGTCCCGATAAAACCATCCTGTTTTTCTTCGGCCATAAAAAAGAAAGGGCAGAGGGTAAATGGTGCCCAGTACAGGGATCGAACCTGTGACCTTTCCCATGTCAAGGGAACGCGCTACCGCTGCGCCAACTGGGCAAAACCGCTGTATTCTGTCATACTTTCCCAGGGAGCTACCGCTGCGCCAACTGGGCAAAACTATTCTGTCATACTTTCCCAGGGAGCTACCGCTGCGCCAACTGGGCAAAACTTGT
>CAZYFL010000175.1:0-5204 GCA_964646805.1 uncultured Elusimicrobiaceae bacterium
ACATGGCCCATGCCGTTATGGCCGTCTATGACCGCTGTGGTCGGAGTTTGGCGCAGTATTTCAAATCTGGTTTTTGGGAGCTGTATGCCCTGCTTTATACGGTCGTAATATATGGTTTTAAGGCGGGAAATCCCGTGGGAGTCAATGCCGAGTTTGTCCGCAGTTATAAGGACGTCGGCGCATATCGCCGCGTCTCCGGGCGGCACGCCTACGCCTTTTAAGACGTCGGACATGAACCTTTCCATAGTAGCAAACCCAACCCACCTGGAGCCTTTCTCAATTTTCATCTGGTACTCCTGTCTTCCCAAACAAAGGATAAAGGCTGAAGGATGAGGGGGGCGGCAAATCTCCTCCCCCTTTAGTCTCAATCCTTCAGCCTTTCTTTGTCCTCAACACCTATACCTCTGCCTATGCCTGTTCCATCTATGCCGCAGAAGCTACTTTGGCTTTGGCGGCTATGTCCTTGAGCATCTGCGTCGTCACGGATTTCGGGCGCTCAAGCGGGAAGAAGACTCCCCTTGCCCACACGGCCTGTGCGGTTATCCCCAAAGCCCTTGAAACACCGAAGATAACGGTATAAAAATCCGTTTCTTTTACGCCATAGTGCTGCTGAAGGCAGCCTGTGAGCGCGTCTACATTGGGCCACGGGTTTTTGACTTTACCCAGTTTCCTGAGGACTGCGGGAATGACCTCGAACATATTGCCGACCGTCTTGAATACAGGGTCTTCCGGCAGGTTCTTCTCGCCGAATTGCCTCTGCGCAACGTACCTCGGATCGGTGTTTCTGAGCACGGCATGGCCGTACCCGGGGATAACCCGGCCTGCGTTCAGGGTTTCCCATGCGTACTTCTCAACCTGCTCGTTGGTCGGAGTGCCGCCGAACGCTTTCATCAGGCCGAGTATCCAGTTCAGGCATTCCTGGGTAGCAAGACCGTGGAGAGGCCCTGCAAGTCCATTAAGCGCGGCCGAGACCGAGTAGTAGATATCGGAGAATGTGGAACCTACCAGCAGCCCGGTGTGGGCGCTGACATTGCCGCTCTCATGGTCCGAGTGGAGCAGGAGGTAGAGCCGCATAAGATTCTGGTAATCCTTGTTATCTACGCCCATCATGTGCGCGAAGTTTGCGCCCCAGTCCAACGCGGGGTCGGCGGGGATCGCTTTCCCGTCTTTGTAGGATTTCCTGTAGATGTATGCCGCAATTACCGGCAGCCGCGCGAGGAGGGTCAGCGAGTCCTCAAACATCGCGTCCCAATGCTCGTCCTTTTTCATTCCCTGGCTGTAGCGCTTCGCGAACACTGATTCTTTCTGCTTCGCCAGCACACCTATGGAGAACTGCGTCATGGGGTGCATGTTTACAGGCAGGGAGCGCAACGCGTCAAATACATAAGCGGGCGTTTCGGAGCGGCGCTTGAGTTCTTCCTCAAGTTGCTGTACCGCGGCCGCGTCGGGCATTTCCCCGGTCAGCAGGAGGTGCCATAGGGAAAGGGGAGACGGCTCCGCGCCGGGGGCGGGTTTGGGGAGTTTTTCCCTTACCTCGGGTATGGTGAATCCCCTGAAGCGTATGCCTTCCATCGAATCCAGGTATGAGGTGTCGCAGGGCAGGACCTTGACGTCTCTCATGCCGCCCATGACCTGCTCGATTACCACCTCGTCCACCTTTACGTTTCCGTTCTCTTTTACGAAGGCGTGGAGGTCGGTCCTCCATGCGGGAACCAGCGCCGCCAGCCTCTTTTTTAGTTCAATATTTGTTTCCATAAAGTTAATTTTTCTCCTTTAAGCAAGTTCAATTCTTTCAACCCTATTTCAGAGTTCCGCATAACTCTTTCACGGACGCGGCGGACTTCAGCAGGGCGGCTTTTTCATTTTCGGAGAGCTTGAGCCCAACGATCTCCATTATGCCCGCGCTGCCCAGTTTTACCGGTACGCCTACGAATATCCCGCTGATTCCGTATTCCCCTTCCAGGTAAGCGGCGCAGGGCAGGATCTTCCTCTTATCAAGGATTATCGCCGTAACCATTTCCACCACGGCCGCAGCCGGGGCGTAATAGGCGCTGCCTGTCTTCAGCAGTTTCACTATTTCGGCTCCGCCGTCACAGGTGCGCTTGTTGATCGCGTTAATCTGCTCGTCCGTCATAAGTTCCGTTATCGGGATGCCGGCTACCGTGGAGAACCTGGGAAGAGGCACCATGGTGTCGCCGTGGCCTCCCAGCACCATGGCGTGAACGTTCTCCGTGGAGACATTCAGCGCCTGGGCGATGAAGGTTCTCATCCTGGAGGAATCCAGTATGCCCGCCATGCCCACTACCCTGCGCTTTGGGAACTTTGAAGCCTGTAACGCAACCTGGCACATAGCGTCCAGCGGGTTGCTGACGATTATAAGTATTGAGTCGGGGGAATAGCGGGCTGCCTGTTCCGTCACGCTTTTTACGATGGCCGCGTTGGTTGTTAAAAGTTCATCGCGACTCATGCCCGGCTTGCGCGGTATCCCGGCGGTTATAATTACGATATCCGATCCGGCGGTAGACTCATAGCTTGTCGCACCCGCAACTTTTGTGTCATAACCGTAGATGGGACCGGTCTGCATGATATCCAGCGATTTCCCGGCAGGCATATTTTCAGTCTGCGGGATATCCACCAGGACAATGTCGGCTAAGTCCTTCTCCGCTAAGGCGCGAACCACCGATTCTCCCACATGTCCCGCGCCTACCACCGTAACTTTTCTTCTGTTCATGAAGCCTCCATAACCTCTCCGCCTCCGGATTATGACAATAATAGCACACTTGTGCCCGCGAAAAATATGACCGGGAGCAATAATTGTCTTGTTTTTGGTCAAGGCTATGCCAGCCTGTCAGGCGGCGGCTCCGATGCGGGATTTCCTGGCATCGGTCCTCTCTTTTTCCTGGGCATCAACGACCGCTATGGCAGACATGTTTACTATATCGCTGACTTCCGCGTCCCGCTGAAGGACATGTACGGCTTTGCTCATCCCCATAAGGATCGGACCTATAGCAGTGGCTCCGCCCAGACGGCTCAAAAGCTTATAGGCGATATTGCCGGCTTCCAGGTTGGGGAAAATCAGGACATTGGCCCCCCCTTTGAGCGTACTGAAAGGATACGTCGTTGCCCTGATTTCCGGGACCACAGCGGTATCGGCCTGCATCTCGCCGTCAATCATGAGATCGGGGGCTTTTTCTCTGACTATTTCCACGGCCCTGCTGATTTTTGCGGCCAGCGGATGGGCCGTGCTGCCGAAATTTGAGAAAGACAGCATGGCTACCCTGGGCTCAACATTGAAGCGCTTCGCCGTTTCCGCCGCCAGCAGGGCTATTTCGGCCAGGTCCTCCGGGCTCGGGTCTATGTTTACGGTGGTGTCCGCCAGGAAGTATATTTCCTTTTTCATGACGAGCATATAAAGCCCGGAAACTTTTTTTATCCCCTCCTGCATCCTGATTACCCGCAGCGCCGGCCGGATAGTCTGGGGGTAATGATCAGTCAGGCCGGAGACGAGGGCGTCGGCATCTTCCATGTGCACCATCATCGCGCCGAACGCGTTCCTGTTGTTTAACATTATTTCTTCGGACCTGTGGAGGGTAGCGCCTTTCCTTTCCCGTATCTTAAAGTACTTTTCAACGTACGCGGCGCGCCCGGGAAAAATGGCGGGATCAATAATCTCAACGCCCTCCAGTGACAGCCCGTGCTCCGCTATCGTGGCCCTTATCCGGGCCTCCGCCCCGAGGAGTATCGGTACGGCGATTTTCTCGTCCATAAGCTCCTGGGCTGCGCGCAATATTTTTTCCTCCTCTCCTTCCGGAAATACGATGCGTTTCGGCTTGCGCTGCGCTTTTTCTATGACGGTGCGCATAATCTCCCGCGCGCGGCCGAGGCGCTTCTCAAGCTGCAGGCGGTAGACCGCGATGTCTACCGGTTTCTGGGCCACGCCGGTTTTCATGGCGGCTTCCGCCACAGCGGAAGCTTCCCAGATGAGGACCCTAGAGTCAAAGGGTTTCGGAATGATGTATTCCCTGCCGAATTGCAGCTTCTGTCCTCCGTAAGCCTTTCTGACCGAATCCGGCACGTCTTCCCTGGCAAGTTTAGCCAGGGAGTAAGTGGCGGCGAGCTTCATCTCGTCGTTTATCCGGGTCGCCCTTACATCCAGGGCGCCTCTGAAGATGAACGGAAAACCGAGAACGTTGTTGATCTGGTTGGGATAGTCGGAACGACCGGTGGCCATAAGGATGTCGCTGCGCGTGGCCATGGCCAGTTCATATTTAATTTCCGGGTTAGGGTTGGACATGGCGAAAACGATAGGGTCTTTTGTCATGGAAAGCAGCATGTCCGGCGTCACCACGTCGGCGACGGAAAGTCCGATGAACACATCCGCCCCTTTCATGGCTTCGGCAAGCGTCCGCAGCTTCGTGTCCGCCGTGAATTTTTCCTTGTACTTGTTCATCCCCTCCGTCCGGCCCTTGTAGAGCACTCCCTTGGTGTCGCACATCAGGATGTTTTCGCGTTTCACGCCCAGCCGGACATAGTGGTCCGCGCAGGAGAAACCCGCTGCCCCGGCCCCGTTGACCACAAGCCGGACCTTGCCTATATCCTTTCCAACCACTTCAAGGGCGTTGATCAGCCCGGCTCCGGAAATTATCGCGGTTCCGTGCTGGTCGTCGTGAAAGACGGGGATTTTCATAGTCTTTTTAAGCGTTTCCTCAATGTAGAAGCACTCAGGGGCCTTTATATCCTCTAGGTTTATCCCTCCGAAGGTCGGCTCCAGAAGCTGGCAGGCGCGTATAATCTCATCGGGGTTCTCGCTGGCCATTTCAAGGTCAAAGACGTCTATGTCGGCGAATCTCTTAAAAAGAATTCCTTTCCCCTCCATAACCGGCTTTCCCGCCGCGGCGCCGATGTTCCCCAGGCCCAGCACGGCTGTGCCGTTGGAAACGACCGCCACAAGATTGCCCTTGGAGGTGTACTTATAGATATCCTCCGGGTGGGCCTCAATTTCCAGGCACGGGTCCGCCACCCCGGGTGTGTAGGCCAGGCTCAGATCTCTTTGCGTAAAGCAGGGTTTTGTGGAGACGACTTCCACCTTTCCGGGGGTGGGAAAAGAGTGGTAATCCAAAGCATCTTTTTTTGATATGTTCATAATGTATCCGTAACTACTCAGGTAGACAGAATTCAGGAGTCAGAATTCAGAATAGCCTGCG
>CAZYFL010000176.1:0-5117 GCA_964646805.1 uncultured Elusimicrobiaceae bacterium
CCCAAAAAATAAGCAACGACGTTATAGAACTGCTGTTCAGCGTAAAAGATACGGGAATAGGAATAGCGGAGGATAAAATAAGTTCCATATTTGAAAATTTCACGCAGGCCGATTCCTCCACCACCCGCAAATACGGCGGCACGGGACTTGGCCTTGCAATCTCAAAAAAAATAGTGGAACTTATGGGCGGGCGCCTCTGGGTTTTAAGCCGGTTAAACGAAGGCAGCGTTTTTTATTTTACGGCAACATTTAAGATATCAAAAGGAATTCCGGTCCGTCATGAAAAAGCCGGCGACGATCAATTAAGCGAACTGAAAGCGCTTATTGTTGACGACAACTCCACCAACCGCCTGATCCTTTCAAGAATACTGCGAAGCTGGGGCGCCGTGGTTCAAACGGCTGAAAGCGGAGCGGAAGGCCTGGCTGCAATTGAACGCGCCGGCGGGGAAGGCGAACCTCACAACCTCATTCTGCTTGATTACTTCATGCCCGGCATGGACGGTCTGCAGATGATGCGAAAAATAAAAGACCGGCCCGGCCTCTTTGCCGGCATCGTAATGATGCTGACATCCGACAGCAGGGGTAATGAGGTAAATGAGGCCAAAAAGCTGGGCATTTCCGAATATCTGATAAAACCGGTTAAAAAATCGGAGCTGAAAGACGCCATACTGACCGCGCTGGGACATGCCCGCGGCAGGCAGGAGGCGCCGGTTATAAAACCGCGGACGGTTCCGGAAGATTTTAAGCCGGCAAAAATACTCCTCGCCGATGATTCCGAAGATAACCGCGTACTGATACTCGCCCATCTGAAAAAATATCCTTTCAGCGTTGACATAGCCGTCAACGGAGGAGAAGCGCTGGTTAAATTCAAAGCCGGAAAATATAACCTGCTGCTTATGGATATGCAGATGCCTGTGATGGACGGTTACGCCGCCGCCGCCGCTATCCGGCAATTAGAAAAAGAGGGCGGGCTTGCGCCGTCAAAGATAATAGCTTTTACGGCCTCCGTCACAAAAGAGGATATTGAAAAAGCCATGCGGGCCGGCTGCGACGCTCACCTGTCAAAACCGATTAAAAAAGCCGCGTTGCTTGAAATGATAAAAAAATATTCCGGTTAAGCGGATTTGGTATAATGCAACCGGGCTCTAATCAATGATGCGATTTCCCTAGTGTAGTGTCTCGCAAATAGCTGGACATTTGAAGGCTTGGATTTGAGCCGGATGTGAGGCGCGACGAACGAGCATACAGGGGGTCTGTGAGCGAGGAGCAACGAAGCAGCCGGCCAAAGGTGAGCCTTAAAAAGGCCAGTTATTTGCGGGACACTACACTAGAACAGCGGGGACATTACGAAGGAGAGATCAAATCATGGAGAGAATGAAACGTATAGTTCGCGGTCGGCGGGGCGCCGGTTTCCAGGTCTGCGGCGGCATAATTTTTGTCTGTCTGGCCGCGCTGGCCGCGGGACCGGTACGGGCGGATACCTCTATAGACCCCGCCCGGCAGATTATGGGGCGGAGCACCTATCCGGCGAAGGCCTGGGCGGTCAGTACGGAACTGGATTACAATCTGAACAGTATCGGGGACGAGGGCCGGGACACCGCCGAGCACGAATTGCTCTTAAATTACGGATTGACCGAGGTCTGGAGCGCAGGGGCGGGCATTGAATCCAGAGAGGGGGCCAGGAGCTCTTTCGTCTACGACCGCCTAGTCTTCGGAACGCGCTACCAGGTATTGAAACGGCCTTTTCAGCTGGCTCCCTTCGCCGAGTATCTTCCCTCCCTGCGCCAGGGGGCCGGCGAATGGAAACTGGGCTTGGAGATGCTGAAGAACTACGGCAGGATATTCTTTCAGTTCGTGGGATACGGGGAGTCGTACAAAGATCCCGGTACGGCCCGCGAGCTGAAAGGCTTGTTCCATATCGGACCCTACTACCGCTTTGAGGGGGGAAGTATGGTTGGGGGTATGTGGAAATACCAGACAGACGGGGTAAGTGAGTTTCACCTCCACTATTCGTTTGCGTTGGGCAAGAGCATCTTTTTGGGGTTTGAACCGAAAATCGGCTTGTCGCGACGTGCCCCGGATTTGCGCGTTGACTTCCTTCTGGGCATATATTTCGGACCCTACAGCCTGTTGGATTGGACTCTTGAATGAGAAAATTCCCCGCCTGCCTTGCGGTAGCGTTACTGACCTTCCCTGTTCCGGCGCTGTCCCAGCTTCCGACCGCGTCTCTGCCGGCTCCGCCGCAGCAGATGCTGGAAGCCATGCTTCTCTACTCCGAACAGGGGGATTTTGACAAGGCCGCGCGCGTCCTAAAAAAAATGGCGCCGTTGCTTGACGAACTCAATGCGGCCTACGGGATTGATCTTGCCGACGGGGCCCGCAACGCCCTGAAGAAAGGCGATGCCTGGGAGGCCCAGACCGCGGTACTGAAGGTGGTCTATTATCACATGAAGCTTGAGCTGGCGGCGGCTCTGAAGGCGCGGGGCCGCCAGGCGGTTGTCAGGCTGCGGATGGCATATCTGGACTATCTTTTCCTCGCGCCCCGGCTGAAGCGCAAGGATAAAAAACTAGCGGCCGAAGTGGAAAAGGGCTTCAAGTCCGTCCACAATCTGCTCGCTTCCGGACGGACCGCCGCGGGGGCGCAGGACGAAGCCGCGTTCCATGTCAGGGAGATAGAGCGGATTTGCCTTTCGTCAACGGAAGCGGATAGCGGACAGCTATGAAATTCCGCACCAAACTCACGCTTGGAATCACGAGTGTCCTCTTGGGGACGACCGGAGCTTTTCTCGTGTTTTTCCTGAGCCTGGCACGGAACCTGGCTACAGAGAAGATAGAGGAGAAGGCTCTGGCCTTGGCGCAGAACCTGGCCGCCAACAGCAGCCAGGCTGTGTACAACGAGGATTTATACAAACAGCTCGGTCCTCTCTTGAACGGCTTGCTGGCCACGCCGGACGCGATCGCGGTTTCCGTGCGCGACGCTTCCGACCGGACTCTCGCCTCGGCCGGGGCGGAAATCCCGGCTGCGTTCGGGGCCGGCTGGAGCGGGGGCGGCCGCGGCAGGATCTTCGTCGCCACGGCGCAGATCCGTTCGCCGGTCCCCGGCTTCACGCACAGGGATAAGCCTATCGGGTCCGCGCGGGTAGCGCTTTCATTTGAAAGGCTTGATGCCCGCATTCGGAGTATGTTGGTTCGGAGCCTAGCCTTTGCGGCTTTGATCATAGCCGCGGCGCTGGGCCTGGCGATTTTTCTTGCCAACCGCTTGACGCGCCCTATGAAGAGAATACTGGAGGCTGACGATGCGGTGGTGCGCGGGGACGCGGAGAACTCGGACATCCCGGCGGCCGAGATCCCGGCCGACGAGATCGGCCGGATCATGCGGTCGCGCGCGGCCATGCTCTCGGCCCTGCGCCGCGCGGGGGCGGAACAGAAAATTTTGACGGAGAAGGAGAGCCGCAGGGTTGTGGAACTGGAGAAGGCCTACCTGGAGCTCAAGGATCTGCGGGAACAACTCACCCAGGCGGAAAAGCTCTCCGTATTGGGGCAGGTGCTCTCCGGGGTGGCGCACGAGATCAATAATCCCCTGACGGGCATCATGGGGTTTGCCGAGTTGCTTCTGAAAGAGAAGCTGGTAGAGGAGAACCCGCAGGTCCGCGAAGACCTGGCTTCCATCCTTCATGAGTCTGTAAGATGCCGGGAGGTCGTAAAGGGGCTTACCGTCTTCGCCCGCAAGCACAAGCCGGAGAAGACCTACGTCTCCGTCAACGAACTGATTGAGCAATCCCTGAAGCTTGAGGCTTCCCAGCTTAGGACCCGCAATATATCGGTACTCCTGGAGCTTGACCCAGGGCTGCCCAGGACTATGGCTGACTACCACCAGCTCCAGCAGGTTTTCATGAATCTCTTCATCAACGCCCAGCAGGCCATGACGGAGTACAAGGGGGGAGGGAGACTGACGGTACGCACCCGGCTTAAGGGTAGCCGGATACAGGCGGAGGTTGAAGACAACGGTCCCGGCATTCCGCCTGAGAACCTCCCGCGCGTCTTTGATCCCTTCTTTACCACCAAGTCGCCGGGCAAGGGAACGGGGCTGGGGCTTTCCCTGTCCTATGGGATAGTTTCGGAGCACGGAGGAAGTATCCGGGTGGAGAGCCCGCCCGGGAAGGGCGCCCTCTTTGTAGTTGAGATACCGGCGCTGGAAGAGGTCCGGGCGGCCGGCGGGGAGGAGTGGCTTTCCGTGCCGGTTCCGGCCGGTCTGAGGGTATTGGTGGTTGATGACGAAGTTCTTATCCGCAATGTTTTTATGAGGATATTGCGGTTTCTGGAGTGTGTTTCCGACACGGCCGCAAGCGGCTCAGAGGGGATTGAGAAGCTGAAGGGAAACGATTACGACGCGGTCTTTTGCGATATGCGCATGCCGGAAATGGGCGGCAGGGGGCTCTATCTCTGGGTTTGCGCGAATAAGCCGGAGTTTATACCGAGATGGGTTTTTATGACGGGGTCTATAAGTTCAGAGAGTCTGGGTTTTCCCGAAGAATGCGAACGGCCCTGCCTGCGCAAACCCTTCTCTCCGGAAGCCGTGCGGCGGAGTCTCCAGGGGCTGCTACGCAACCGGGGCCGTCCGGATGAGAATTAATCTGAAGTCCGGCGCCGGGACTGCTTTATGTCTGATCGGATATTTTTCCCTTCAAGACGGCGTTGCTTTGACCCGTAAGATGGTTTTGTGGGGCGCCTGTGTTTCGGGGGGCGGGCGGCGCGGACCAGCAGTTCCTTAAGGCGGGTCCTGGCGGCCTGCCGGTTCTGTTCCTGGGTGCGGTATTCGCTGGCGATGATGATGATGCCGCCTTCTGCCGTAAGCCTGGACCCGGCCAAAGTTTTGAGCCGCTCCTGCACGGCGTAGGACAGCCCGGACAGGCGCGGGAAGAAACGCAGTTGCACGGTGGTGGCCACCTTGTTCACGTTCTGTCCGCCGTGCCCGCCGCTTCTGACGAATTTTTCCACGAAGGAGCCGGGTGGGAGAAAAAAATCCTTCTCGCTCATGTTTTCATATTATCAAAAAACCGCTGGCTGTTGGCGAAGCATTTGACAATTATTGATCTAAGGTGTTATAATATTTCTGG
>CAZYFL010000177.1:0-5114 GCA_964646805.1 uncultured Elusimicrobiaceae bacterium
CATCTTCATTCTGACTCCTGAATTCTGAATTCTGTCTACCTGAGTAGTTACAAATGTAGTAAATTATAGTTATGCCGGAACTTTCAAGACCGCTCCCTCCCGAAGACCGCCTGGTGCTTCTTCCGAAGAACCCCGGAATATTTTTTATCTTCTGGCAGTTTTCCGGAGGCCGCGCCGATTCTTTTCGTACAGCGTCTTTTTCTCCGGAGATAGAGCTGCGTCTCTACTACGCCGGCGGTAAAACGCCCGTCTCCTCTCACAAGGTCCCGTGGCAGGCCGGCCGCGCCTACCTGCCGGCGCCGGAGCGCGGAGGCAACTGCGAGGCGGCCCTTTACGCTCTGCGCAACGGCGACTGGGAAAGATTGCTGGATTCCAACCAGGCGGCCGCTCCTGCGGCGGCCGGCATGGCGGAAGACCTGGCCTGCGCCAGCTTGGAATTTCACAAGAAGGCGCTCTCATGATCCCGCCGCCTGCTTGCACGGCTTTGGCGGATACTACGGCCCCGAAGCAGGTGGCGGGATGAGCTCGCGCGGTTCCATGATGTTTGTGCTTCACGCGCATTTGCCGTACGTGAACCACCCCGGGGATTCCGCCTTCCTGGAGGAGAACTGGTTTTTTGAGGCCGTGGTGGAAACCTATGTCCCTATAATTTCCGTGCTGGAGCGCCTTGCAGCGGAAGGTATAAGGCCCGGAGTGACCGTCTCTATTTCTCCCACGCTGGGGGCGATGCTTGAGAATGAGGCGCTTGAGGATAAACTGGGGCTTTATGTGGAATCCCGCCTGGAGCTTATAGAGAAAGAACTTGAACGTGTACGGGACGATCCCACCCTGCTTAAAACGGTGAAGTTTTATCGGAAACTCTATGGGGATGCCGCCGCGCTGATGCACAAGTATAGCGGCGACCTGATTACCCCGCTTAAAGCCCTGCAGCACGCCGGACAGATAGAGATAATCATCACCTCGGCCACCCACGCCGTACTGCCGCTGTTGGCCAGGCCCGAGGCTGTGCGCGCCCAGCTGACCGCCGCTGCGGAAGACTACGAGGATCGCTTCAACAGGAAACCCTCCGGTTTCTGGCTGCCGGAATGCGCCTATGAGCCCCGGTTGAATTCCTGCCTGAAGTTATCCGGCTTTAATTATACTTTTACAGAATCCCACGCGCTGAACTCTGCCGCGCCCCCCAACGGGGTATATTCTCCTTACCGCACTTCCAACGGCCTGGGCCTTTTCGCGCGCGACGCAGCCAGCTCGCGCGAGGTGTGGAGTTCAAAGTCCGGTTACCCGGGCGACCCTGCCTATCGCGAATTTTACCGCGATCTCGGTTATGACGGGGACTATGAGTATCTGCGTCCTTACTTCGGACCGGACGGCATCAGGCGGCCGTTGGGTCTTAAATATCACCGGATTACCGGCTCCGGGGCGGATCTCTCCTCCAGACAGTATTATGACCCCGAAGCCGCGTTGGCCAGGGTTGAGGCCCACGCCTCCGACTTTCTTGCGAGGCGCATGAAGCAGACCGAGGCTTTCTACGCCTTCCGCGGCTCAGGGCCGCTTATAGTCAGCTGTTACGACGCGGAACTGTTCGGGCACTGGTGGTTTGAGGGGCCGGCTTTTCTGGAGGCGGTGATAAGGAAAATAAGAGTTGAACGCCTGCCGTTGCAATTCGTAACGCCGTCGGAATATCTCAACTCCTGTCAGGAACCGCGGGAAATTATCCCCGACATTTCCTCGTGGGGGGAGAACGGCTACTTCGATCCCTGGGTCAACGAAACCAACGATTTTATCTACCCCGCCGTTTACGCGGCTACCGACAAGATGATAGAGACGGCCAACCGGTTCCGCAACCAGAACCTGTCAACCCTTAGCGCCAGGGCGCTTAACCAGGCGGCCCGCGAAACTCTGCTGACCCAGTCATCCGACTGGGCCTTTCTGATTTATATAGGCTCGCACGCGGATTACGCCAAGGGTCGCCTTGAGGCGCACACCGCCAACGCCATGAAGCTATTGGGAGAGGTTATAGCGGGCAGGGTGGACGAGCAGGCCCTGGTGGTTCTTGAGAAGCAGAACAGCGTATTCCCCAGGCTGGATTTCCGTGTTTTCGCCTCCGTCTCAAAATTCTAAAAGGCGATGTTTTACTCAACTTTAACCTGAAAACTTCAGTTCGAATATCAGAATCGTCGGGGTCGTAGGATATTTCTGTTCCGTCTTTCCGGCGGAGGCCGGAATCCAGGTCTCGTCTGAATCTGGGCACCGGCTTTCGCCGGTGAGACGAGCCAACTGAAACTTTCAGGTTAATGCGGTTTTTGTGGTTGGAAAGCCTTTCGGTATGTAAGACCTATATTGCCTGCTTCTTCTTTAAGGTTTTCCAGGCTCTCCTGAAATCCTCCGGCAGCGGGGCTTCAAGCTCTGTTTTTTTACCGGTGGAGGGGTGTTTAAATCCCAGGCTGAGCGAATGTAGCAACATGCGCGGCGCGGTAGGGCCGCCGTAAAGTTTATCGCCCATTATCGGGTGGCCTATGTGGGCGAGGTGTATCCTTATCTGGTTGGTGCGGCCGGTCCTGGGGTGTATCTCCAGCAGCGAACAGTTTTTTGCTCTCTCTTTAACGACATATTCCGTCAGGGCTTCCCGACCGTATTCCCACACTTTTATTTTCTTGAAGCCGCTGGCGCGGCCTATGGGCGCGTCAATAGACCCTTTTCTCAGGGCCGGTATGCCCGCCACAACGCCTATATAAATTTTTTCCAGCAGGCGCTCCCTGAAACCGGCCGACAGCGTCTTTTGGGCTTCCGCTGTTTTAGCCAGCAGCATCAGGCCGCTGGTATCCCGGTCCAGCCGATGCACAAGCCCCAGCCTTTCAAGTCCCCCGCCGGCCATTTCAGGCCGCGCCGAAAAAATCATTGAGACCAGCGTCGGTTCCCCCAGCAGCGAGGCAGCCGGGTTTATCTCCCAGTTGGCGGCGTTCGGATGCACTGCCAGGCCTGCCGGCTTGCACACGGCCAGCAGAACCGTATCCTCAAATAAAACCAGGTCTTCAAAGCCTTCCTGCGCCTCATCCGCGTCAGGCGCTGAAAATTCAACCGTGGAGCCTTCATTCAACATGTAGGAGGGTTTTCTCTTCTTCCCGTTTGCGGTGGCCAGGCCTTCTTCCACAAGGCATCGTGCGAAGGAGCGTGAAAAATTTTCACCCGTCCCGCTCAAGAAGACGTCAAGCCGTATGGGCTCGCCGGAATATGTTATTTTAGTTTTTTTCATGTTTTGCCTTCAGCTTGAAGAATACCGCCGCCGCGATCACGAAGACCGCCGCCGAAATCAACTGCGCGGGAGAGAGTCCCAGGCGCAGAGCGCCGCGGTCGTCGCCGCGCAGGAATTCTACAAAGAAGCGCAGTGCGGAATAGAGCGCCGCGTAAAGCGCGGCCACCGCCCCGGCCGGCAGTTTCCCGCCATGGGAACGGCGCAGCGCCGCGTTGAGCAGGATGAAGACCGCCAGATTGCCGGCTGCCTCATAAAGCTGGACAGGGTGAAGCGGGATACCAAGATACAGAGGGTTGATTTCGGAGGCAGGGTTTATAAAGGTTACATTTACCGGGCAGGCGGTCGGACGGCCGTGACAGCAACCGGCCAGGAAACACCCGACTCTGCCAAAGGCGTGTCCCAGCGCCAGCGCCGGGGCGAACAGATCAGCTGCCTTAAAAGCGTTCAGTTTCCCGCGGCGCGCAGTGATAAAAAAAGCGACTGAGCCGGATATAAGCCCGCCGTAAAAAATAAAACCATATTGGAAGCTCTTCAGCAGGTAAGCCGCCCTTGACGGAAAATCCGCCCCGAAGTCCTCCCAGTAGGTAGCGGCGTAAAAAAACTTAGCCCCCAGCATGCCGCTGAGCATGGTGTGGAAGATAAGGTCGGAGAGAGCCTCTTTCTTGAAGCCGGCGGTCTCCGCCCTGCGGAGAATATAAAAAATGCCCGCCAAGTAGCCGCAGGCCACCAGCAGGCCGTAGGCGGGAAGTTTAAAGAAACCCAGCTGAAAAATTATGGGGTGCATACCGCTTCATACCACCGCCTTTAAAAATTCCGCGCGGCGGCCGGCCCGGGCAAGCTTAAGGTAAAGGTTGTATTCTTTCTGTACGCCGAAGGTGGACTTGTCTCCGTTATAGGAATGTCCGGGATAAACCGCCGTGCCGTCCGGCATTCCGGAAAGTTTCACAAAGCTGTCGTACAGGGCTTCCGCGCTTGAGCCGGGCAGGTCCACCCGGCCGCATTCGCCCACAAAAAGAGTGTCCCCTGTATATACTCCGCCGCCCGCCTGGTAGCAGACCGAGCCGGGTGTGTGGCCGGGGGTGTGCAACACGCCTATTTTAAGCGCGCCTGCCTCTATTTTTTCCCCATCCTGCGCATGGCGGAGCGCCGGCGGTTTCCCTTCAAGCATGAAATGGTCGGCCTCGTGCAGATATACAGGCAGGTCATTGTCGGCGCGGGTGAAAAAAGATACGCCGTTCACATGGTCGGGGTGGGCGTGGGTCAACAAGATGCACTGTAGCAGCAGCCCTTCTTTTTTGATAAATTCTTCCAGCTTTTCCGGCTGCCAGGCCGGATCTATCACAGCGGCTTCTTTAGTGTCCTCGTTCCAGAGCAGGTAGGAAAAATTGTCCATCGGCCCGAGCTTAAATTGGCGTGTATTCATCCCATCACCTGCTCAGCCCCTTCAAGGCGCTTGTGGAAGTTCTTTGAATTACTGCCGGCTGTGAGCCGGCAAGCCGGTGGTGGGATCATTTGTCTGACTCCTTTGGAGGGGGGAAGCGATATTCGGTTTCGTCCGGCTTTATCAGGCCCAGTTCTGCGCGGGCCGCCTGTTCTATTGCCGGTTTTTTGCTTATTTCTTTCAGTTTTCTTTCAAGGTCCACGCTCTGCAGTTCCAACTGTGTTTTTTCCGATTTTAGCCGGCAGTACTCCCTGTAATTTCTGACAAGGCTGCGAAAGCCGCGGTTTCCCAGTAAAAGGGCGGCCAGCGCCAGCATGGCCAGGTATTTCAGCTTAAATTTGAAGCGGAGAGATTTCATTCAGAGATTGTAACTGCTCAGGTAGCCAGTAGTCAGAATTCAGGAGTCAGGAGTCAGAAGTC
>CAZYFL010000178.1:0-2763 GCA_964646805.1 uncultured Elusimicrobiaceae bacterium
GCCTCCAACAGCTAAACCGCAAGCACAAACTGGTGGGCCCTTTGCCACACCACCAGGTCATCAAATCTTGTCGCTGGCATCTTCATTCTGACTCCTGAATTCTGAATTCTATCCACCTGAGTAGTTATACATATTTTCCGATTCCCGTATGCGAACTTTGGATATTTCCCGTCCCATGTTTTATTTTTCCGCAGCGTCCAGCTTTATTTCAAGACTCTTGCTGATGAAGTTCACACGGTCCTGATGTGCCCCTTTCAGGTCTCCCATGCGTAAAACTCCCAGCCGCCCGTGAGTGTTAAGAAACGCATCAAGGTAAATCCCGCGCGTCAGCAGGTCCGGCATTATCAGACTGGAGGAAGTCAGCTCAAATCTGGCGGGGAAAACAGGGTTTATAATCTTCCTGACAGCCACCGGCACCCCGCTTTCATTCCTGGCCACGACAAAAAGCATGCTGTTGGCTCCCGGCAGGCCGGGGAGCAGGCTTGGGGCCACACTGACAGTTCCCGAAACCCTGAAAAAGTATTTAAGCGTGGCCGGATAGCCGAAGCGCCAGACAAGAAAGCCGACCGCCGCCAATAAAACCAGCCAGATGAATTTCTTAAGCATCAGCTTAAGTTTACAAATTTAATTTACGGCAACGGAAGATAAGGCTCCGCGGCCTTCCGTCTAATAAAAGGGTACTTTACGACACATTCTGTTAATAATCATTTAATATTCCTTTTATTGACATACGCGGGTGTGTGTATTAGACTCAATACAGGGTATCTTGAAGGCCGTCTGATGGGCGCCTGCCGGCAGGCAGCGCTTGATACGGCATACCCGGCGCCTGCGCAGATATTGGAAAAACTATGGCAAACGAATACGGAGAAATAGAACAGTTGGTCAATGATGTTACCAGTCTGGACACTGCCCGCATGACTTTGCGCTGGGCGCTGGAAAGATTGAACTCTATTGAGAAAGAAAAAGCCGATCTTAAAAAAAATCTGACTATAGCCGAAGAAACTTCAAAGCGGCTGCAGCTCAAGGACGCCTCCCTGACGGATGCCTACTCCTCCCGCTCCAAGACACTGGAGGAGAAAGAAGATTTTTACGCCAAATTGGAAGCCACGATGTCCCTGTTGGGGGAAGGCAAGCTGGATATCCGGCAGCTACTGAAAAAAGAGGCCAAGCTGGATAGCCTGCGGCATAACCTGGAGAGCGAATACTCGGATAAATTTGAGGAATTGGACCGCAACCAGCGCGCCGTGATTGAACGCTGGAACGCGCGTCTTCTTGAGGTGGAAAGCCAGTACGCAGGCCGCCTGACGGAGGCACAGGAGAAATATGACGGGCTGCGCTCGGAGCTGGAGGGTGACTATCAGGGCCGCCTTACCGCGCTCCAGACCTCCTTCAAGTCGCGCGAAAAATACCTTTCGGAAAGAATAGGCGGACTTGAGGCCAGCGTGCGCCAGTCCGAGGAGAAGGTGGAGGTCCGCCGCCGCGAGCTGGAGGGCGAATACCTTGCTAAAAAACGCGAAACGGAAGAAAACTACCGCAAGCTGCGGAATATGCTTGAAGTTGGCCTTGAGGAGAAAATCCGGGCCATGGACTCCGACCACGCGGCCCAGATAAGTTCTCTTGAGACTTCCTGGCAGATAGAGCGCGTCCGTCTCCTTGAGGAGCAGCGTGTGCGCGAAGACCAGTTCTCGGCCGCGCAGGCCCGCATAAAGGAAATAGAAAACAAACTGGCTGCCCAGCAGGAAACCCATCATTCCGAATTGCTTAAGATAATATCCGAGAAAGAGACCGCTTTCCGTGCCCAACTGGCCGGGCTGGAAACTGAAAAGAGCGCCAAAGAGGCGACGGTAAGGGAACTGCAGGCCAGGCTTGAGAAAAAGGCCGGCATCCAGGAGGCCGGCCTGCGGGAGCGCGCCGCTGCGCTTGAGACGGAATATGCAGGGAAGATGGAATTTGAGAGGGGAAACTGGCATGTGGAGCGTTCCAGATTTGAAAACATGCTGGGCGAAATTTCCGGGAATTTTAAAATTTCCCAGAAAGAGGTAGAGACGCTTAACGCTTCCCTGTGTCAGGCTGTCAGGGAGAAAGCCGAACGCGAAGTCCGGTTTAACAGGGAGCTGACGGAGGCGCACGGCGCCTGGGAAAAAGAGTTTAACCAGCGCGTAAATTACACTGTTGAGGCGCGCACCGCGCAGTTGCTTGAGGCGCTGGAACTGGAGAAAGCCAGAAATGCGGCATTTGAAACCAGCCTGGCCGCCGGCGAGGAGGAGATCACGAGATCGAACTCGGCATTAAGAGGCGAGCTTTCCGAAAAAGAAAAAATGTGGGCGCTTGAACGGGAAAAACTTTCAAATGCGTTCGCCGAAGTATCGGCTGAGGCCAACGCTATGGCGGAAGAGCGCGTGGCCGCCATACGCGCTCAATACGAGGAGCGCAAGGCGGGACTTGAAAAAGAACTTGAAATTAAATTCGCCGACAGGGTGAAAACTCTTGAGTTTGAGAAAACGCGCGCGAAAGAACTGACGGCCTCCGCGCAGGATAAAATTGTTGAATTCAAAAAAGAATGGGAAACCGAAAAAAACTCGCTTATCTCCGCCTATGGCGGAAAACTGGCTTTCATGGAACAGGAACTTGTAAAGGCGCAGAGCGACGGCAGGGAGGAATTGGCCATACTCCAGGAAAACGCTTTAAGATTGAAAGAAGAGCACAAGGCCGAAAAAAACTCGCTTATTTCCGCCTACGGCGAGAAACTGACTTTCATGGAAC
>CAZYFL010000178.1:2863-5076 GCA_964646805.1 uncultured Elusimicrobiaceae bacterium
TGGAACAGGAGCTTATCAGGGTGCAGAGCGACAGCAGGGAAGAATTGGCCATACAACAGGAAAACGCTTTAAGGGAGAAGGAGCGCCTGCTGGAAGAAAATGCCGGTTATGTAAAAAAACTGGACGCGATGTGGGAAACCACCGTCTCGGAGAAAAGAAACGTTGAGGCCAGAGCAAAAAAAATAGTGGATGCCGAAAAAACCTCCGCTGACGAGCGGTTTACCGCAGCCAGGGAAGCGCAGGAAGCCGAAAAAAACTCGCTTATTTCCGCCTACGGCGAGAAACTGACTTTCATGGAACAGGAGCTTATCAGGGTGCAGAGCGACAGCAGGGAAGAATTGGCCATACAGCAGGAAAACGCTTTAAGGGAAAAGGAGCGCCTGCTGGCCGAGATGGAGACGCGCGAACGCTATGTGGAAACCGCCAACCTTAAGATCCAGGAGCTTGAAAACGAGATGATGCGCCGGCGGCAGGATTCCGCGAAAATCATGCTGGAGCAAATAGGTTCCCAAGAAGAAAAATTCAAGGTTCTGCTTGAAGAACACCGCGCGACGCAGAATGCTTTGGAACGGGATTACGCCGCGAAGCTTGAGGTCGGCAAAAAAGAGGCCGCTTCGCGGATAAAACAGTTTGAGGAAATGCTGGCGAACAAGGAAAACCTGATGGCTGAAAACGATAAATTCTATGCCGCCAAGCAGGCCGAAATGGATAAACTCCGCGCGGAAATAAATCTGCGTCTTAATCGCGTTAACGAGGAGATGTTCGTCCAAAAACAGGCGTTGGGCGAAAAAGAAAGAGAACTTAATGATCAGCACCTGAAACTTGAAAAGGATTATGCCGCCAGGATGGCGGAGGCGGAAAAACTGAAAGCGGAGCTTACAAGGACTATAATAGAGTATAAGAACAGGCAGTCCGATGGCCGTAGGCCCTGACACGGGCTGTCTGCCGGCAGGCAGGTATCTGGAAATGACAATGGAAAAAGAAATACTTATAAAATGCGTGCCGGCTGAAATGCTGGAACGGCTTAAGAAGCTTGCCAAAAAACTCTGGGACGACAGCAATCCGGTGTCCGTGCGCCTTAACGCCATTTTTGACGAGTTTGAACAGGAAACCCAGTCTCTGGCTAATATGGTAGAGGAATATGAGGCTGAGTATTCTGCGCGGCTGGAGTCCGCAAAAAAAGGATATGCGGAAAAAATCCTTTATTCGGAACAAAAGGTTTCCGACTTAAAAGTCCGGCTGGCCGAACTTGAAAAGGAACGCGGGGAAAACAAGAAGAAAACAGCGGAATTAGAATCGGTCTTAAGGCGCAAAGAGACGGAGCTGGATGCCATAAAGGTTTCGGCTTCGGAAGGCGAGGGTGAGTTGAATTCAAGATTTGTCGCGAAAATGCACGAACTTTACGACAAGTCCAACAAGAAGGAACTGGAGATGTACGCCAGGTGGGAAGAAAAAAACAAGGCCTTTGACGCAAAAGGGCAGGAGTTTGAAGGCGATTATGCCGCAAGGAGCAAACAGTTGAAGCTGCGCGAGAGGGCCCTTGAAGAAGATTTTAACGCCCGGAAGGGGGAGCTTATAAAAACCTTTGACCGGATACGCGTCGGCCTGGAAGCCAGGGAAAAAGAGCTTTCCGCGCGCGAAAAGGGACAGCCCGGCAAAAGCGGAGCGTTATGAGCGGAACCAAAGACCTTAAAGACCTGCTGGACAGGCTTAAGGGCGAAATCGGCCCCCTGCCTGAAATAGAAGCGCCCCGCGCCGCTGCTGTGCAGCGGGCGCTTCAGCCCGGCGCGGGCAGGCAGGAACGCTTTAACAGGCCCGACAGGGCGCAGGAGCAGCGGGCGCCGTCGGGCGGGCCGCAGTCCCTAGTCTATAGCGAGAACAAGGAGAGCATGCTTTTCGGCATGCTGGCCTCGCTGACAGCCGCTCTGGGCGGCATCCTGGCCGGCCTGGATTATCTGGCGCTTATAGGGTCCCTGTTCTTTTCGTTTTTTTCCCTGGTCATGCTACTGGCGCTTTTCAGATTCTATCTGAACTCCAGGCGCGCCGATGGGGAAGTTCCGGGCCTGAGCGAGCGCGTAGACGCGCTTTCAAAGAAAGTTGAGATGCTCAGTTCCAGGGCCGTTTCGGGAGGCGGGGGTTTATTTTCCGCCGGCAGCCCCGACAGGGAGCGCGAACTGGAGCAGAAGGTGGAAGAACTGCGAGTGCTGGTGAAA
>CAZYFL010000179.1:0-4527 GCA_964646805.1 uncultured Elusimicrobiaceae bacterium
TGAGGCTGAAAGAGGGTTTGCTGGTGACCAGCGCCACCTCATCGCAAGAGAAGATGCGCCCGCGCGGCGCGGCCTGGGATATAATCCGGGTCCGGTTTTTTTCCGCGATCTCCCTGTAATGGGCTCCGCCCAGCACCTGCAGATTTACCAGCCGCAGTATAAAGATGAGCGCGGCCGCGTAGGCCAGCATCCAAAGGAGAGCGAGCCTTTCCTGCGGTATCTGGCGGTCTATCATCCCACCACCCGCCTATTCGCCTTCGGCGAATTATCCTGAATCCTGCAGTTGGAAGTGGTTTCCATAGACAAATCAGGCGGCCGCCGGCCGCAGGCGGGTGGTGGGATCATAGTATGCCGGTCCGCCGTTTAAGCCGGTAGAACACCTGGAACACGGCAGGTACGGCCAGCGCGTTCAGGAAAGGTTCTGTCAGGAAAATTTTAAGCCCTGTGGGGTTTATCCTGAAAAAAACCAGGCTAAGCCCCTGATAAAACAGCATGCATATCCAGGAGAGGGAAAGCGCGGCCACCAACTGGGAGAAAAAGCCGTCCATGTCGAAGTGGCGCTTTATCACATAAACGATATAGGCCATCAGGGAATAAGTAAGCGCGTATCCCCCGAACACGCTGACCCCCAGCATATCGGCGTAAAGCCCCAGAAAAAAACCCCAGGCCACGGCCTTAACCGGTCCGGCAAGTATGGCCGCGCACAGCGCGGACGCAAAGATGAAATTGGGAGCCAGGCCGAAAAAGGCCAGGTTCTGCGTCCACCACCAATAAAACGAGCCGGCGGCCAGATAAAGAAAAATTTCAAGGATAACCGTCATTGTCGCCTGTCCGCGGCAACCTGTTCGTTGTATTGTGCCTGCCTGCCGGCAGGCAGATCGCCTTCGCTCCACCCCGCGCCGGCCGCTGCTGAAACTTCCTTCGGCAGGTTGCGCCTCACCACGAAGACCTCTTTAAGAGTGTTTACGTCCACCGCCGGGGTCACGTCAGCGGTTATGAAATTCATGAAAGATTCCCGGGGGTAAACCTTTGCGACCCTGCCTACCGGCACACCCGCCGGGAAAAGCAGGCCGCCCGAAGCCGTGGTGATTTCCGCCCCCTCCGCCAGCGCCGATTGCTCCGGAACATAGTTCACCCTCAGCAACCGGGTTCCCTTTCCCTCCACAAGCGCCTCAATCCCGGACGGCGCTATAGCGCACACCGCTGAGGCGGCGCTGTTGGTAACCAGCAGTACCTTGGAAAATCTGGAGTAAACTTCAAACACCCTGCCGGCCAGCCCGGCTCTGTCGTCTTGCATGCCAAGCACAGTATCGTTCACTCCTATACCGTCTTCGGAGCCCTTGTCTATGAAAAACGAACCGTACCAGTCGGACGGCGTCTTGTTGACTATCCTGGCCCAGGAGCCGGTCCAGGGAAGCGTCCGTGAAAGTCGCATTTCCCCCGCAATCCGGTCGCGCTCCGAGACCAGCGCGGAGGCGTTCAGGAGTTTCACCTCCAGTTCCTTAATCTTATCTTTAAGGGCGCGGTTCTCCTGGTCGGTCTCAAATAGGGCCAGGAAATTCGAGGGGACGTTGCGCACAAAATATCCGTACTTGGCGCCGTAATGCAGCGAGGGATAAAGGCTGTAGCTGGCCGCCATCCGGGCCGTGTGCGTTATTTTGGAAGCGGGGAAAATAAGGAGGAGGACCGACAGGACGGCAAAAAAAACTATCGCGTAGTTAGCTGCGTCCTTTTCTCTGCTCATCGCCTGTCACCCTGAGTACCCCGGGTATGGGGGTTTACCCTATACCCTAAATTCCATCCTGAACTTAACTCCGGTAGGAGTTCAGGAATTCGGGGCGCTGGATCTTATCCAGCTCTTCAAGATACTTACCGCAGCCCAAGGCGACACAACTTAAAGGATCGGCAGCCCTGTGGACGGGCAGTTCGGTTTCCTGCCGGATAAGCTCGGGGAAGCCGCGCAACAGCGACCCCCCCCCAGCCAGCACCATCCCGCGGTCCACCAGGTCCGAGGAAAGTTCGGGCGGAGTAGCCTCCAGCACCTGCTTTATCACGTCCACTATAAGCTGGACAGGCTCCATCAGGGCCTGCCTTATCTCTTCAGAAGTCACGAGAATCGTCTTGGGCAGTCCCTTGGCCTGGTCCCTGCCCTTAACTTCTATGGTCTTTTCTTCTTTTAAAGGGAAAACCGATCCAATCTGTATCTTTACCTCTTCCGCGGTAGTTTCGCCTATGACTAAATTGTGCTTGCGCCGGAAATACTGCACTATACAATCGTCCATCTCGTCGCCGGCCACGTCGATGGATTTAGCCACCACCATGCCGCCCAGCGAGATGACCGCCACCTCGGTGGTGCCGCCGCCTATGTCGCAGATCATGCTGGCGTGCGGCTCGGAAACCGGCAGGTCCGAGCCTATGGCGGCGGCCATCGGCTCCTCTATCAGCAGCACCTCGCGGGCGCCCGCTTGCTCGGCGGATTCCTGCACGGCGCGCTTCTCAACTTCGGTTATACCCGATGGAATGCCTATCACTATGCGGGGGTGCAGCAGGCTGCGCCTGTTGTGCACCTTGCGGATAAAGTATTTTATAAGTTCCTGCGTAAGTTCAAAATCAGCTATAACTCCGTTCCTGAGCGGGCGCACGGCCACTATGTTCGACGGGGTGCGGCCCAGCATCAACTTGGCTTCGGCGCCTACCGCCAGGACTTTCCTCTTGTTCTTGTCTATGGCAACAACGGAAGGCTCGCGCAGCACGATACCCTTGCCTTTAACGTATACAAGGGTATTCGCCGTGCCGAGATCGATTCCGATATCGTTTGAGAACAGGCTGAAAAAGTAATCGAACAGTCCCATTAATTTCCTTAAGTTCAATTCTTCAGCTCTAACTTAAACAAGCTTCACCAGCGCGGCTTTGGCGGCGTCACCCCTGCGGATTCCGAGCTTGAGTATGCGTGTAAAGCCGCCGTCGCGTTCTTTGTAGCGCGGGGCTATAACGTCGAACACCTTGTGGTACACGACCTTGTCTTTAATGACGCGGCGCACTTCCACGCGGCGGTTGTTCTTAGCATCGGCAATAACGCGCTCCACCACGCGGCGGAGTTCCATGGCCTTAGGGAGGGTAGTCTCCACCTTCTCGTGCAACAACAGGCTGGCGGCCATGTTGGAGAACATGGCGCGGCGGTGAGAGCCGGTCCTTGAAAGTTTTCTGGCGCCCAGATTATTTATCATAAGGGTTCCTTAACTTCTGCGCTTTTTAGTCTATCTTCATGCCGAGATCAAGACCCATTTCCTTCAGCTTTTCCTTGATTTCGTCGAGAGATTTCTGCCCGAAATTCTTTACGGCCAGCAGATCGTCTTCGGACTTGCGGACCAGTTCGCCTATCGTGCGGATGCCGGCCACCTTAAGGCAGTTGGAGGCGCGCGAAGAGAGCTCGATCATTTCCACGCCCTGGCCCAGCTTGCCGGACAGTTCGCCGCCAACTTCCTTCCCTGCCTCCTCAGCCCTGGCCGGTTCCCCTGAGGATTCTTCGGCCGGCAGGAACGGCATGATGGAACGCCGCAACAGCGCCGCGGTGTTGCTCACGGCATCGTATGGGGACACGGTGCCGTCGGTCCAGACCTCAAGCACGAGCTTGTCGTAGTCGGTGCGCTGGCCCACACGGGCGTTTTCCACAGTGTAGTGGACTTTCTGTATAGGAGAAAAAATGGCATCCATCGGGATGAACTCCATCGGAAGGTTCATGCGGGCGCGGATTTCGTCGGAAGTGAGATAGCCGGAACCGCGGGCTATTTCAAGTTCGGCTTCGAACTCCGCACCGGATTCCACATGGGCTATCACGAGGTCCTTGTTGATAATATCCACGTTGGAGTTCTCGCGGATGTCGGAAGCTTTCACTTCCTTCTTACCCTTCACGGAAATCTGCACCGTCTCCGGGCCCTCTCCCTTGAGGCGCACACGCAACTTTTTGAGATTAAGCACGATATTAACTACGTCTTCCTGCACACCGTTGACGGCGGCGTATTCGTGCCTGGCTCCCTTTATGCGCACGGCCACCACGGCCGCGCCCTCGAGGCTGGAGAGCAATATGCGCCTCAGTGAATTGCCCACGGTGTGACCATAGCCCTTTTCGTAGGGCTCGGCGGTGAATCTGGAGTAATTTTCCGTCTTTGACTTGTCGTCTACGTTAAGGGCTTCGGGAATAACGAGCTGTTTTGAGAAAGTTGCCATTAAGAACCTCGCTTATTATTTGTAATAGAATTCCACACTTACGCTTACTTGCAATAAAATTCGTAACTACTCAGGTAGACAGAATTCAGGAGTCAGAATTCAGAATAGCCTGCGAATAGGCCTCCAACAGCTACACCACCAAATCCTCAAATCTCGTCGCCGACATCCTCATTCTGACTCCTGAATTCTGACTTCTGGCTACCTGAGCAGTTACCAAAATTCCACAATTTACGCTTATTTGGAATAAAATTCCACAATTTACGCTTATTTGGAATAAAATTCCACAATTTACGCTTATTT
>CAZYFL010000179.1:4627-5072 GCA_964646805.1 uncultured Elusimicrobiaceae bacterium
GGAATAAAATTCCACGATGAGCTGCTCATCCACGGAAATGCTTGACTCCGCGCGATCCGGCCAGCGCACCAGTTTGCCCTTTTTGGAACCGGCATCCCACGACAGGAAGCTGGGGCGTTGGGTAGTCTTTTCGGCGTGCTCCAACCCCTGCTTTACCAGTACGGTCTCCGCTGTCTTCTGGTTTATTGTCACCTCATCGCCGGGCTTGAGTATAGCGGAAGGGATGTCCAGACAGCGGCCGTTAACCTTGATATGGCCGTGGTTGACAAGCTGGCGGGCCGCTTTGAGCGACACGGCGAAACCGAGGCGCCGCACCACGTTGTCAAGTCGGACTTCCAGGAAGCGCAACAGGGCCGCGCCGGTCTGACCTTTGTCCTTGGAGGCCTTGACGAAGAAGCGCTTGAACTGGGCCTCGGTTATCTGGGCGGAGAGGCGGGCTATCTGC
>CAZYFL010000180.1:0-5059 GCA_964646805.1 uncultured Elusimicrobiaceae bacterium
TTAGCTGTTGGAGGCTTATTGGCAGGCTATTCTGAATTCTGACTCCTGAATTCTGCCTACCTGAGTAGTTACAAAGCTGTTGGAAAATACAGCTTAGTGTATCCAGAAGAAGTCGGAATCTTTTTTCTTTTCGGGGGCAACCCTGGTTGGTTTGCGTTCCTGCCTGGGCTTGACCGGGACGGGGGCGGTTTTCTGCGGTTCAGGATCCCTGTAGTTTACTCTTTTACGGTATTCTTTGATGGCTATCCCGCTGAACTTATAAGAAAAAGCCAGTTGTGTGGCGTTGTAAACCTCGTTGCCCAGGCCGCCTGAGAAATCCAGCGACATGCCGTCGTGGCGCAGACCCAGACCCATGGTTAAGCCTTTGTTATCCTCGGCCGCCTTGTAACCCAGGCGGAGATTGAAAATTTTCTCAAAGTGGTACTCAAGTCCGAAGCGCAGGCTTTTCATCGCTTCGGCCATATAGAAATCCCCCTCTACAGCCAACAGCACAGATTGGTCCAGCACGGTGGGCCGCTGGTAGGAAATGCCCATGCGCAAGATAGAAGGGAGCTTGGTAATTTCGGCGCCGTATTTAAGCCCTGGGCCGTAATTCGCCAGCGAGACTCCCAGGGAAAGACCCAGCTTAGGCTCCAGCATAAGCCAGCCGCCGTCAAAGGCCACGGTGGAGGGCGGGTTTTTGTCCTCAAGCATTGTGGACCTTATGTATTTCATGTTCAGACCGAGATATTGCTCGATTTTAGCGTTATACCCCTCAAGGTTTACTTCGCCCGAGTAGACTTTTTCGCCATACCCGAAGGCGAGCGCCAGGTCTTTTTGTGCATCATAGGACTTCTTAAAAACCGAGCCGTCTTCCCTTATGTAGTTGTAGTCAAAACTGCCGGCATCGGCCAGCATCAGGGAGATTCCGAAACCCGGTCTGGCCAGGCCGGCCAGGCCCATAAACGGCAGTGGCATCCCTATGGAAATATGGTTAAGCGTGGAATCGTCGAAGCCGGAAAGATACATAGCCGAGGCTTCGGGTATATAAAGCTGGCCCAGCCCGGCCGGGTTGTAATCCATCGCGTAAATATCATCCGCTATAGCGGCAAAAACTCCGCCCATGCCGGCGGCGCGGGGACTCATCTCGGTTTTGAGCGCCTGCATGCCGGCCGAACCGGGACCACCCGCAAAAGCCGGGGCAAGGGCAAAGGCCAGTATGGCCGCCGGAAAAACGGCACAGCGCCCGGTGATGGCCTTCTTAATTGAATCTAAAAAACGCTTCATAAAGTTTCCGCATTTCCTGATATTTCGTAACTGCTCAGGTAGCCAGTAGTCAGAATTCAGGAGTCAGAAGTCGGGAATGAGAACGTCGGCGATGAAAAAGGCTCCACCATTCTGAATTCTGGCTCCTGAATTCTGTCTACCTGAGTAGTTACGATACTTCAGCGCTTCAGCTATCTTACCACCGCTATCTTCACTATTTTATCCAGGCCCGGACCCTTCGTTTTTACAAAATAAATGCCGCTGGCGGCTTTTCCGCCGGTGGAATTCGTGCCGTTCCAGTCCACGGCGCCCTTGCCGGCGGGGACGGTCCCGTCGTACACTGTTTTTACCAGGGCGCCGGCCTGCGTGTAAACTTTAATTGAAAGGCTGCCGGCTGATTTCACCTCGTATTTGATGATCGCCGCCTCCCCTGTCCCGGACCCTATTATGTTGTTGTAGGCCGTAACCGCCGCCTTGCCAGCGGAAAGATTAAGCGAATTAGAAACTCCCAGGGAAAGCGTCTGGCCCATATGATTTCTGCCGAATACCTCAAGGTAAACGGTTCCTATGCCGGGATAGCGGGCGTCAAAACCCGGCTGCAGGCTCACCCGGCCGGAAATCAGGTATCGTCCCAGGGCATCCGTACTGCTGGTGGTTAAACCCGGGACTTTCAGGAGATATGAGCCAGCAAGGTTGGTGCGGGTCAGGTTTATCAGTTCATAGTTATGGTCCCGCAGTTGTGCGTACTCAAAAACAAGTTCAGCCCCTGTAAGGGTGGCGGAGGAAGGCGAGCCGGACATCGGGAATAACGGGTAAGGCACGTCAAAAGCTATTTCGTCGTTGTCAAAAAGAGCGGAGTAGAGGCGCGCGCTGGCGCTGCCCTGCGGCGTACGTGACAGCGTCAGCGTGTAAAGCGAGGACGAATTGGCCTCTGAGTTGCCGTAATACCGGTTGGGCGCGGCGGAAACCACCAGGTAGTAGCGGCCTCCTCCATACGGCGCCGTATAATTCAACGTAACAGAAGGAGCAAGCGTATAGCAGGGGCCGCTGTCGTTGCAGGAGTCCGAGCCTGTACCGTAAACCACAGGGGAGGCGTCGGTCACGTACTCGCGGTTCGCATCAAAAATAAACATGGAATAGGCGTGGTAGATTCCATCGGTGGCGGTGGCGGGCAGGCTAAGAACGGCGCTGAAATTCCCGGCGGAAAGCGGCAGCGAGTAATAATCCACGTCGCCCAGCGGGTATACAGTGGCGGAAAGCGAGGAAAGGCTGCTGATGTCCGAGGCGCATTCCGGCCCGTTGTTGTTCTCGCACAGCCCTGAGGCGGCTCCGGCTTCATAGGAGTCCCCTCCGAGACCGGCCGAGCCTATACCGTGGGCGGCAAAAGCGTCGGAAATATTGTCGCGCATTGAGGTATTGCATTGGCCGGGCGATTCGGTCTCAAACTGATCGCAGGCATCGAGCATGGCTTCGTAAAAATTGGAGAAGTTGTCGGGGAAATAAAACAGCGCCGCGTAAGTCAGTACGTCCGCCCTGGACTGGCCGCTGAAATCGCCGGCGCTGAAATCGCCGAGATAACCCGAGCCGTTGGAATTGCCAAGCTTGTAAAGCGCCTGCGAAAGAATCATGCCGTCCTCGTGCACCTCCCCCCACCAGTCGTCAGGCATATTCCTCAGGTCACTCGGACTTCCGGAGGCGGAAAGGTCGCGCGCGGAGCCTTCCCCTGCATCCACAAAGTTACCCAAAGTAACCTGGTTACCATAGCCTTCCCTCCAGAAAGAAGCCAGGGAGAAATAGTCGGCCACGCCCTCGCTTACGGCGCCGAATTCGCCGAAATTTATTATGGGGTAAATGCGGGCTATCGCCAGATGTATGTATTCGTGCCGCACGATGGTGCCGTCCAGCGCAAAAGAGCGGTATTTGCCATGGTAATCCATCTGACCGTCGCCTATGATGATATGGTCCTTTTCAAGGTCATAATACGCGTTCATCAGACCGCGGCAGGAGGAACTGCAGCCGGTCAGCGCGTCGGGTTCGCCGGCGGCGTGCACCATAACCGCCACCTGCCTGGAGAGGTCGGCGGCGGGGGCGTTACCGTTGTTGGGATCTATGTTTATCCCGTCAAAATACCGGTGGATTGCGTTAAGATGGTAAAGAGCGTTTACCTCCGACAGCGCATTGGCTGTGCCAAGGCTGCGGTCCAGGTAAACCCCGGCGGCGGCGGTTGACCAGACCACCGAGCCCGGGTTGTCCGGAACTTTGTAGTTTTTCAGTACTAGGTAGCTGGAGACATCCACGGTAAAACCGTCGGCAACGCCGGCGGCATCCGCCTCCAGCGTTACGCTATAAGACAGGTTTTCCACGGCGGCCCCGTAAAAGGGCGAGGTACGTCTGCCTATATAAGCCCCCAGCGTTGAGCCTCCGTTCTTTACATAAACCTGGTCCGCGTCATTGACATTGCCGTCCTGGTCCAACTCCCCCGCCTGAAAAACGGAGAACCTGGGCATAACCTTGGCAAAAGACTCGCTGCTTGTAAGCGCCGGGTCGGGAGTAACGGTTACTGAATAGGTATAGGTCTGGGAATTGGAGTAGGGGTGCGGAGTCTGCGCCGGAGAGGGGGGCGTGTAAGTGCGCCATTCACCGCTGCCGTTGTCGTAATGGGCGCTGGCGCCCCTAAAATTGGTGACTGAGAAATAAGGCCCCTTGAGAGAGGAGAACATTTTCCCCGACTTAGCGGCGTAATAATCTCCATATGAGTTGGTTATAGTAGCGCTGGAATAGTCGCCAACCCAGACATACTGGTCGCGTAGCGATAATTGTACGGGTTGCGTCCACAGGTTCTCTGTTACATTCATGCTGCCGTTCGTAATGTCGCCGCTGTAGCTCGGTAGCGGGGAAACGGCGTAAACCGTACCCGAAGAGGTGCCGTATGTGCTACGGCGCAGGTTGTCATATTTCAGAAAAACGGTCCCGTCGGCGGCGCTTATATAATAAACCCAGAGGCCGTTGCCGCGGCCGCGTATTTTCCAGGCCAGCTTAAGCGAACCTTCGTTCTCATCGGGGAAAATGACCAGTTCGGTGCTGGAAACGCTAAGCTGGCGACCCAGATCCGCGGTGGCGGCCATAACGGCGGCCTCCGCGGAAATGCGGGGGGTGGTGTTTAAGGGGATTTCGGGCTCAAACTTGCCCTGGTAGCCCAGTACCTCGCCGGTTTTGGAAACGTGCACGCGGGCGTAGGAGAATTCCACCGGCAGGCCGTCCTTGTACTGCTGGTACTGCAGGTGGGTAACGCCCATAAATTCTTTTTTCAGGGACAGGCGCAGCGCGGAAGCCTCCACCTTAAGCAGTTCCTTATTGTCCTCAAAGAAAGCGGTGGCGACACTCTCGGGGGCGCCGGAGTAGCGCACCGTGCGCCCTCCTGTCAGAGCCTCGGGCAGGGTTGTGCGGGGATTGTAGCGCATCTTCCAGCCCTTACCCTGCTTCCGGGAAAATTTGCGAAAGGTCTCGCGCGCGGCAGGGGCGGGCAGCTTGCGGACCTGGCGCATTGAATCCGACAGGGGGGAAGGGCGGCGCTCGCGGTTTTTGGGGGCGGCAGAAAGCTGCCCCGCTCCGGCGGCAAGCATGAAGATAAAAGCCAGCAAAATCAATTTCCGGTTTGCCATATTAGACACAAGCTAAAAAACGCGCAAATACCCCTCCCCTCTTATTTTCCCCCTCCCTCCGGCCTGTGACCTGTGACAATGCGCGGCGCGCTTTACTTCGTAACTACTCAGGTAGACAGAATTCAGGAGTCAGAATTCAGAATAGCCTGCCA
>CAZYFL010000181.1:0-5049 GCA_964646805.1 uncultured Elusimicrobiaceae bacterium
CCTCAAAGGAAACGAAGTCCGCGATGTAAGGACCGATAGTTGCCTGACGGCGGAATTTGAATCCCTGGAGTTGGCGCATCCGGAGACGTCTCCAAAGCAATCTCTCAGTATCCGTCATATTGGCCCTGAGATGCTTTGCTTTGTCCTTCACCGTTCCCCCCATCCTAACCTTCCCCCACAAGGGGGGAAGGAAGCTACCCATACTATCACGTCATGAGCCCTTTTTTTGTGATTTCGCCGTGTACGGCTTTCTCCGCGAATTCTTCGGCTTCCAGCCGCTCAGGCCCGGTCAGCAGGCGTTCGATCAGCCTGTCAAAATGCCGGTTTATCAGGGTATTCAGCAGCCGGAATAACGCCGATCTCTCTTTAAGCTCCAGCTTAACCATGCGCGGGCAGCCGCGGCAGGCGGCGTCGCGCACAGCGTAGACGGCAATGTCTACGCCGTATAATTTTCCCATCGCCAGCATCCCCAGCCGCAACGGCTCCCGCAACAGGCGGAACCACCAGGCATGCCCATAAGCCGCCTCAACCAGTTTAATAGTGCAGATCTTGCAGACCAGCGTCTTCATGTCAAAAGGCTGGTTCCTTTTCAGGTTTTACTTAAGTTCTTCCGGGTGATGGCGCACCACTTTGGCGTCTATCATGTAGATTATATCTTCGGCCATGCTCGCGGCGTGATCGCAGACCCGCTCTAAATGTCTTGCGGCCAGCAACAGCGGCACGGCCCTGTCCGCAGTGGAGCCGTCTCTCATCATGTAGTCGCAGATGAGTTCTTTTTCCACTTTGCGCTTCAGGTTGTCGGCCTCATTGTCGGAAAGCACGACTCTTTTGGCAAGCTCCGCATCTTTTTCTATAAACGAACCGATGGCGTCATGAATCATGCCTTTGGCTATCTCCCCCATCCTTGGGATGTCAATAAGCGGTTTTAACAGCGGTTTATCCGCAATGTCAAGCGTACGCTGGGCGATATCCACCGAAAGATCGGCGATACGCTCCAACTCCACATTAAGCTTCATACCGGTAGTGATGAAGCGCAGATCTCCGGCCATCGGCTGGTGCCGCGCTATAAGATCTATGCATTTTTCATCTATGACCAGTTCCAGCCGGTCCATCTCGGCGTCGCGCTCTATGATCCCGGCGGCCGCGTCCTTGTCGCGGTTCTTCAGCGCTTCCACCGAGCGGTAAACAGCCTCCTCCGCCAGCGCGCCCATCCTGAGCAGTTGTTCTTTAAGTTCCCTGAGTTCTTCGTCAAAATGTCTTTCCATATGCTTCCTCCCGTCAGCCGAACTTTCCCGTGATATAATCCTCGGTTCTTTTGTCTTTAGGTCTTGTGAAAATATTGTCGGTAGTATCGTATTCCACCAAATCTCCGAGGAGCATATACGCGGTGTAATCGGAAATCCTCGCGGCCTGCTGCATGTTGTGCGTGACAATGACTATGGTATATCTGCTTTTTAGTTCTATGGCAAGCTCCTCAATTTTCGCCGTTGCAATGGGGTCCAGGGCGGAACAGGGCTCATCCATCAAAATAACCTCGGGTTCCATTGCGATAAGCCTTGAAATGCAGAGCCTTTGCTTTTGTTCCGGTGAGAGGCTCATGGCGGATTCGCCGAGCTTGTTCCTTACGTCGTTCCATAAACCCGTTTTTTTGAGGCTATCCTCCACAACTTCAGCAGGATTCCTTTTTTTAAGGAGATTATGAATTTTCACCCCATAGACGACATTCTCATATATTGAAAGCGGAAACGGGTTCGGCCTCTGGAAAACCAGGCCTATCTTTTTTCTCAGAGAGTTCAAGCCGACATCCGAACCGATTATGTTTTCACCGTCAATGAGGCATTCCCCCGTTATCCTGGCGCTCGCAATAAGATCGTTCATCCTGTTGAAAACCCTCAGGAGCGTTGATTTCCCGCAGCCTGAAGGCCCGATTATGGAGGTTATGGCGTTCTTCTTTATTTCAACGTTTATGTCTTTCAGGGCGTGGAATTTTCCATAGAAGAGATCCAGGTTTATGGTTTTTAACTTTATATCGTCGCGCATTCAGCCGAACCTCCCTGTGATGTAATCCTCCGTTTTTTTATTCGCGGGCGCGGTGAAAATGTTGTGCGTCGTCCCGTATTCTATAAGTTCGCCCAGCAGCAGAAAGGCCGTTTCATCCGAAAATCTGGAGGCCTGCTTCACGTTGTTCGTCACAAATATTATGGCCATGTCCTTTTTTATTTCGGTCAGCGCCGCTTCTATTTTCGCCGTTGAGACAGGATCAAGGCCCGAAGTGGGTTCGTCCAGAAGAAGAATTTCGGGTTCAAGCATCAGCGTACGCGCAAGGCAAAGCCTCTGCTGCTGGCCGCCTGAAAGGTTTGAAGCGGGCTCGGCAAGCCTGTCTTTCACCTCGTCCCAGAGATAACCGGCTTTCAGTCTCCGCTCAATCTTATCCGCGAGGACTTCCCTGTTTACGCTGCCGTGAAGTTTGGGGCCAAACGCGAGATTCTCATAAATGGTTAAGGGGAGAGGCGTAGGGACGGAAAAAACGATGCCTATTTTTCTTCTCAGTTCGCTCAGGTCCATCCCGTATATTGATTTTTCGTTCAGGTTGATCTCTCCCGAACTCTCAAGCCCGTCCTCAAATTCAATCATCCTGTTTGCCGCCTTAAGGAGCGTAGTCTTTCCGCTGCCGGCGGGGCCGATCACCGCAAGAAGCGCGCCCCTGCGGGCTTTGAGCGAGATGTTTTTCAGGATGAGCCTGGAAGCGGACTTTACCGACAGATTTTTGATGTCAACCGTTTTTTCTTTCATCTCAGCGCTCTCATTTTCTTTCTGATCCTGGACCTGATCCAGATTGCCGTAAAATTGAGGGAAAAGGTCAAAAGGAGAAGCACAAGAACCGTGCCGTAGAGAATCGGTTTGGTAGCCTCTACGTCAGGGGATTGGGTAGCCATGACATATACGTGGTAGCCGAGTTCCATAAACTGATCGTTCAGTTTTGTGGGAAGGGCCGGGAGGAAATAAGCGGCCCCCGTAAAAAGTATCGGAGCGACCTCTCCCGCCCCCCTGCTCACCGCAAGTATCCCGCCTGTCAGTATTCCGCCTATCGCCTGCGGAATTATTATTTCCCGCACTACCTGAAGCCTTGTAGCCCCGAGGGAATAGGCGACCTCCCTGTGAGAGTCAGGTATAATCCGTATCGCTTCCTCCGTTGAGACCACAACGGTCGGAAGCGTCAGAAGCGCCAGTGTGAGGGCGGCCCAGATTATTGCTGGCTGGCCGAATACAATCTGGCTGTTGAAAAAGAATTTATCCAGCCCGACGCCTGCAAACTGTATAAAGAAGCCCAGCCCGAAAAGCCCGAAGACTATAGAGGGAACACCGGCGAGATTCTGTATGGCGAGCCTTATCAGAGAAACAAGCGCTGATCTTTTCGGGGCGTACTCGCTCAGATAAACGGCCGTCATTACGCCAAGCGGTATGACAGCTATAGTCATCAGCAGGACAAGTAAAATGGTTCCGAATATCGCGGGGAAGATTCCACCGGCCGTCATTCCGTGCGCGGGCGCGGAAGAGATGAATTCCCAGCTCAGCGTTCCAAGCCCATAGCGGGTGATGTTTGCGAGTATTACAAGAACAAACAACACAATTATCAGGCCGGCGAGCCCCGTGAGAGTTATGAATATTCTTCCAATCATGTTATTCCAAGTATTTTTTTCTGAAGTCTTTTGACAAACCAGTGAGCGAAAAGATTTATAGCGAATGTGAACACGAAAAGCAGCGTTCCCAGAAAGAAAAGCACGTGGTAATGTCCGCTTCCGACCACCACCTCTCCGAGTTCGGCCGCGACCGTAGCCGAGACGGTTCTTATCGGGCTGTCTAAAATCCAGGTCATTAACGGGGCGTTCCCCGAAGCCATCAAAACTATCATGGTCTCGCCTATACATCTGCCGAACCCAAGGATGCAGGCCGCCAATATCCCAGGCAAGGCAGCGGGGAAGACGATCCTTGAGGCTGTCTGCCACCGGGTCGCCCCCAGCGCTATTGAAGCCTCTTTGTAGCTGTAGGGAACGCCTGAAAGGGCGTCTTCCGCTACCGTATATATGACGGGGATGACCGCAAGCCCCAGCGCTATGCCGGCCACCAGCGCGTTCAGCCTGTAAAGCGTGCCGAAGGCGTCCTGAACAAAGGTGGCCATAACCATCAACGCGAAAAAACCTAGAACGATCGAAGGAATTCCGGCAAGGATCTCAATAACGGGTTTTATAATCTCCTTAAGCCAATCCGGAGCGAATTCTGCCGTAAAGAGAGCGGCCCCAAGCGCAAGGGGAGCGGCAAAGATTATGGCTACAAGCGTAGCCTTCAGCGTCCCCGCAAAAAGCGTCAGGACGGAGTATTTCGGAACGAGCGACACCGGCTGCCACGAAAACGGATGCGGCCCCGCCTGCGCAAGAAAGAGTTTTGAAAGGCCGGCCTCGTCCCGGATTTCCGGAGAGAAGAAAACAGGGAGGGCTTCCTTTCCTATGAATATGAAGATAAGGAACAGCCCCGCTATCGCGGTCATGGCGCTGGCTAAAATCACAAGCTCAACCGCGTTTTCAAAACCTTTCCTTCTCATTTATTTTCGGGCCTTTGATCTTAAAACGGGGAGCGGATAATAGCCGACCTCGCCGCACACCTTCTGCCCCTCTTTACCCAGAATCCAGGCGATGAATTTTTTCACTTCGCCGTCAGATTTTCCCGCCGTATAGAAGAAGAGGGATCTGGATATCGGATATTTTCCGCTCATTACATTCTCAAGCGAGGGAGCGTAGGCCTGGCTTTTGGCGTCGCTCGCGACTTTTATAACCTTGACGCCATGCGCATAGGCGATTCCACCGTAACCTATAGCCTTTTTATCTTTGCTGACGGCATTTATTACGGCCGCGGTTCCGGGAAGGCTCAGCGCCTCGGGGGCGAAATCCTCGTTTCCAAGCACATGTTCCTTGAAATAGGCGTAGGTCCCGGAATTGTTTTCCCTCCCATAGGTTATCAGCGGTTCCTTAAAATCCGCAAGAGCGCTCCATT
>CAZYFL010000182.1:0-5029 GCA_964646805.1 uncultured Elusimicrobiaceae bacterium
CTCGCTGAAGCGCTGCATACTCTCCAACGACGTCATCATCCACGAGAAGTGCCAGTTGGAAGACTGCATAATAATGGATGCCTGCGAAATAAAGGCCGGTTCGCGTCTGAAGAGGGTCATTATAGACAGGTACAACACTATAGAGGCAAAAACCACAATAGGGTACAACCAGGATCAGGACGCCCAGCATTATTACATAGATCCCGACGGCATAGCGGTCATCCCGCGCGGGATATCAAAATGGCAGTAAATATTTTTTTTGAAGCCAAAGCTCCCGCGGCCCTGGCGGGGCAGGGCGGTCTTTTTAAAAAAGCCGCGCGGGCCGGGCTGGGTCGCGCGCGGGCCGCCAGATCCGTCAACCTGATATTCACCGGCGATGCCGCGATAAAAGGCCTCAACCGCCGCTTCTTTAAAAAAAACCGCTTCACCGACGTTATCGCCTTCAGTTCCCCTCCCTCTCCCGCGCCGGGCGCGGTGTGGGGCGAAATTTACATCTGCCTGCCCCAGGCGCGCCGCCAGGCGGCGGCCATGGGGCATTCGCTCGTGACCGAGCTGCTCGTGCTTACAACCCACGGGGCGCTGCACCTGGCCGGCATGGAAGACGGCACACCTGCCCTGCGCGGAAAAATGAACGCGAAAACGGTTTTGCTTCTTAAGAAGTTAGTAACTACTCAGGTAGACAGAATTCAGGAGCCAGAATTCAGAATGGTGGAGCCTTTTTCATCGCCGACGTTCTCATTCCCGACTTCTGACTCCTGACTCCTGAATTCTGACTACTGGCTACCTGAGCAGTCACAAAAGTTATGCAAATGACCGCATGGAGGTTCCCCTGTGAAACCCGCCGCTGAAGCGCTTACTTTCCAGCAGATAGACGCAAAGCAGCAGGCCGCCTGGCGCGCGCAAAAGGTTTTTAAAACCCCCGCAATGCCCTGCAAGCCGAAATTTTACTGCCTTGACATGTTCCCGTATCCCTCTGGCGACGGCCTGCATGTGGGTCATCCCGAAGGCTACACAGCCTCCGACATACTTTGCCGCTACAAACGCATGAAAGGCTTCGAGGTGCTGCACCCCATGGGCTGGGACGCCTTCGGCCTGCCCGCCGAGAACTACGCCATCAGCGCCGGCGTACACCCCCGCCTGACCACGGAAAAGAACTGCGCCAATTTTAAGCGCCAGATAGACTCGCTCGGTTTCAGCTACGACTGGGACAGGGAAATAAGCACCACCGACCCGGCCTATTACCGCTGGACGCAGTGGATCTTCCTGCAGCTTTTCAGGAAGGGGCTGGCCTACGAGGCCGCCATACCGATAAACTGGTGCCCCAGATGCAAGACGGGACTCGCCAACGAGGAAGTGTTCCAGGGCCGCTGCGACCGCTGCGAGACCCCCATAGAGAAGAAAAGCCTGAAGCAGTGGATGCTGCGCATCACGGCTTACGCGGACCGCCTGCTGAAAGATCTTGAGGGCGCGGACTGGCCGCACTCCACCATGCTGATGCAGAAGAACTGGATAGGCCGCTCCGACGGCGCGGAAGTGGATTTTGAACTGCCGGGCCTGGGCGGGAAACTCACGGTTTTCACCACCCGCCCCGACACGCTCTACGGCGCCACTTACCTGGTGCTGGCTCCTGAACATCCGCTCGTGGCGAAACTCACGACCCCGGCGCAGAAAACCGCGGTTGACTCTTATGTCGCGGCTGTCGCCGGCAAGTCGGATTTAGAGCGCACGGAACCGGCCAAAGACAAGACCGGCGTTTTCACCGGCGCTTACGCCGTGAACCCCGTAAACGGGGAGAAACTGCCCGTCTGGACCGCCGACTACGTGCTGACCACCTACGGCGCCGGCGCCATCATGGCCGTGCCCGCCCACGACCAGCGCGACTGGGAATTCGCGAAAAAATTCGGCCTTAAGGTAATAGAAGTGGTAAAAACCCCGGACTGCTGGAAACACGAAGAGGCCTGGAGCGAAACCGGCACGGCGGTCAACTCTCCCATCATAGACGGCCTGGAAACCCCCGAAGCCGGTAAAAAAATGACCGCCTGGCTGGAAGAAAAAGGCATAGGCCGGACCAAAGTGAATTTCAAGCTGCGCGACTGGGTCTTCTCCCGCCAGCGTTACTGGGGCGAACCCATACCAATAGTGCACTGCCCGAAGTGCGGCGCGGAGCCGGTGCCGGAAAAGGACCTGCCGCTGCTGCTTCCTGAAGTGGAAAAATACCTGCCCACAGGCACGGGAGAATCCCCGTTGGCGGCCATAGAAAGCTGGGTTAATACTTCCTGCCCCGCCTGCGGCGGACCGGCAAAGCGCGAGACCAATACCATGCCCCAGTGGGCGGGCTCCTGCTGGTATTACCTGCGTTTTATAGATCCCAAAAACCCCGGGGCCTTTGTTTCAAAGGAACTGGAAAAAGCCTGGATGCCCGTGGATCTCTATATAGGCGGCGCGGAACACGCCGTATTGCACCTGCTCTACGCCAGGTTCTGGCACAAGGCGCTTTTTGACCTGGGGCTGGTCTCAACAGGCGAACCTTTTAAAAAACTCGTACACCCCGGCATGATCCTCGCCTGCTCCTACCGCGATGCCAAAGGCGTTTACCACGGTTACAAAGAACTGGCTATAGCCGAGGATGGCTCGGCCAAAACGCCGGAAGGAGAAACGATAAAGCCCGTGGTAGAGAAGATGTCCAAGTCCAGGAAGAACGTTATAAACCCCGACGAAATACTTAAACGCTACGGGGCCGACGCCTTCCGGCTTTACGAGATGTTCCTAGGCCCGCTGGAAGACTCTAAGCCCTGGGATCTCCGCGCTATAGAGGGCGTTTATCGCTTCCTGCGGCGCGCCTATGCCTGGGGCCTTGAGCGCCACACCGCTCTGACGGATGCCAGGCCCTCCGGCCCGGACATGATACTGCGCCACCAGACTATTGAAAAAGTGGGCGCCGATATAGAGGCGCTTAAATTCAACACAGCCATCTCAGCGCTGATGATTTATCTTAACAGACTTACCGAACAGAAGGAAACTTCCAGGGAAGACTTCAACATCTTCCTGACCCTGCTGCATCCTTTCGCGCCGCATATCACCGACGAACTCTGGGAACTCTCCGGCGGTGAAACCACCCTGATGAGACAGGCCTGGCCGCCGGTAGATAAAGCCGTAATAGCCTCGCGCGACATAGAGATACCGGTGCAGGTGAACGGAAAGATTAAAGAACGGCTGAAAGTGAAGGAAACCACGTCGCAGGAAGAGATCAAGCGCCTGGCCCTTGAGGCCGTTGCACCCCACACTGCAGGCAAAGCCCTGCTGAAGGTGATAGTGGTGCCTGGCCGCCTGGTAAGCATTGCGGTCAAATGAGTAACAGGGGAATTATGAAAAAAACAGCGTTTCTGGCCGCGGTTATGGGGCTTGCCGCATGCTCAAGCCCGGACATAATATACAATCCGGCACAACAGAAACTGCCGATCCATATCAAGCGCATAGCTGTACGCCCTTTCGCCAACAAGACGCAGCAATTCGGGCTTGAAGAGAAGATCACGCTCAAAGTGATAAACGAATTCCTGAAGAACGGGGAGTACATGGTGTCTCCGGAAAACGCGGCACAGGGCGTAATAGTGGGCGAGATAAGCCACTACATACTCACCCCGATACAGTACGACGTGAACCTGGTGCCCACAGTTTACAAGTTAAATGTAATCGCCGGACTGCGTCTCCTGGACCGCGAGCGGAACCGCTACCTGTGGGAAGAGCCGGCCCTGCAGGCGACCAAAATATATTCCGCCGCCAACCTGCCCGGCGGCTTAACCGAGGAGCAGGCCAGGGAAGCCCTATGGGAGATACTGGCTAAGGACGTGGCGCTGCGCACAGTATCGGGCTTCGGCTCGGTCTCCAGCGCCTCACAGAAAAAACTGCCCGGAAGCCCTGACGTGCAGCAGTCGTCAGGCGCAGTTACACAATAATGGTATAGGGCGCGGAAATATGCAGACCTTAACCCAGAAAGCGCTGGCCGACGAATGGGCTAAAAATAAAATCCGCACAGTGTATTATTTCTGCGGCGGGGAAACCGCGATGAAAGACGCGGCCCTGAAGCGCCTTGAGGGGATTTTTAAACCCGAATTGTTCAACTTTTCGGTGCGGGACGCCGAGACGGCGGATATCGCGCAGGCCCTGGACGAGGCACAGACCGCGCCAATGCTGGCGGAGGTGCGCTTTGTGGCGCTGAAGCGGGTTGAGAAATTAAAAAAAGAGCCGCTCAAGGCCCTGCTAACCTATCTTGAAGACCCCTGTCCCAGCGCCTGTCTGCTGCTGCTGGCCGACTGGCTGCGCGAGAAGCAGGACCCCATATCCGCCGCGCTCGGCCCGGACTGCGCCCTTGTCAGTTTCAACCCCATGTCCGCCGTCCAGGCCATAGAGCGCCTTAATTCCGTCCTGCTGGCGAACGCCGTGAAGACCGACGGTGAAGCGCTGGAACTGCTGGTGGAGCTGCTGGGGACGGATTCGGCGACGCTGGACGGCGAAGCGGAAAAAATAGTCCTCTACATGCACGGGCAGAACAGATTTTTCAGCCCTGACGATGCGCTGGCCCTGGCCGGTTTTGCCCGGACGCAGCGCCCTTTTGAACTCTCCAACGCGGTATCCTCAAAGCGCCCCGCCCAGGCCGCCCGGGCCGCCGCCGACATGCTGGCCTTTGGCGCCGAGCCGCTGGCCCTGCTGTCCCAGATTTCCCGCGCGGTAGAGAGGCTCCTTAAGATAAAGCGGCTGGCAGGGGAAGGTCCGGCCGCCTGCTGCCAGGCCGGCATGTCTCCGGGCCAATACCACGCGGCCCTGAACGGCGCGGGCGACTACACGGAGGAAAAACTCCTGCGCTCTCTCAGGCGCTGCCTTGAGGCGGAGGAACTGTTGAAATCCTCCTCCAAACGGGCCCCGGGCCTGGTAATAAGACAGCTGGTTTATGAGATAACGGGGTAATTTATCTTATTTTGTAACTACTCAGGTAGCCAGAAGTCAGAATTCAGGAGTCAGAATGAGGATGGCG
>CAZYFL010000183.1:0-4994 GCA_964646805.1 uncultured Elusimicrobiaceae bacterium
CCCTACGCGACCGGCAGCTATATGCCCACCATGGTTGAGATAGGAATATTTGCGGGGTCCATATCGGCTTTTATCATGCTCTATGCGCTGTTCACCAGATTCTTCCCCATCGTCTCCATCTGGGAGGTCAGGGAAGGCAGGGAACAGGCCGAGGCGGAGGTTTCGGCGAGAATCCGCACCTATTTCCCGTCATAATTTGTTCTATCTTCAGGTTTCAGGTGACATTGCGCGGCGCCGTATCTCCAGCGCCAGGCCCCGGAAGATTGCTACATGTACCGGGTAAAGAGAATACCAGTAAAGATTCCCGAACAGCCCGCGGGGCTCAAAATAGGCGGTAAGACGGAGCGTGGATGTCCCGCCCGCTTCCGGCGCTGCCTCAAACTGAAGCCAGCCCTTGCCCGGCAGCCTCATCTCGGCGTGAAGCAGCATCATCCGCCCCTCTATCACCCGCTCCACCCGCCAGAAATCCAGAACCTCGCCCTGGCGTATAATGTCCGGGTGACGGCGGCCGAGGCGCATCCCTATCCCGCCGGATATGCGATCCTGCAGCGCCTTCAACGCCCATAGCCACTGCCAGTAGAACCAGCCGCGCTCGCCGCCTATGCCGGAGAACACCCTGAAAATAGCCTCAGGGGGGGCGCCGATCTTCAATATATGGGCGTGGCGGATAAGGCCCTCGCTATCCTCAAAAGTATAGGATTTGGCGTAGGACGGCGTATAAGCCGCGGTCCAGGAGGTTTCCACGGTGTGCTCGCTTACGCGTATCAGGGCGCGTTTTACCGCGGTGGCGTAGTCCATCGGCCTGATTTCAGGAAAAAGCTCCGCGGCCTCGGAGCCGCTGCATGTAACCTCGCAGCTCAGGCTCTCCAGAAGCGGGCGCGCGAATACCCTTGGTACCGGCGTTATCAGACCGACCATCGCGCTGCAAAAACCCATATTCAGGGTGTGTATATCTATAAACCGGCGCTTCAGGCCCCTTATGCCGGCGTAAATGCGCAACAGGTCCTCGTAGCAATGCGAAGTAGTCCCCCCGATTTCTATTATACGTCCGGCTGTTCCGGGCTTCTCCAGGCAGCCGACAAGGTAAGAGAGCGCGTCCCTCACAGCCACCGGCTGGCAACGCGCCTGCAGTAACCGGCTGCTTGGGATTACCGGCATTCGCTCAACCAGGTAGCGTATCATTTCAAAGGAAACGCTGCCCGAGCCGACTATTATGGCGGCCCGGAATTCTGTAACCGGGGGGCCGAAAGAACGCAGAACCTCCCCTACGCGGTGGCGCGAGGTAAGGTGTTTGGAGAGCCGGTCCCCCTCCCTGCCAAGCCCGCCGAGATAGACCACCCTGCCGCAGCCGGCCGCAGCCGCGGCTCTGGCGAAATTTAAAGACGAAACCTCCTCCATCTTTTCAAAGCCGGGAACATCGGCCATGGAGTGCACAAGGTAATAAGCGGCGTCGGTTCCGGTCAGCGCCGCCTCCAACCCCTCGTTTCTATAAACGTCGCCCTTAAATATCTCCACACTGCCGGCCCAGGAACGCCCCGAAAGATGCTCCGGGTGGCGCGCCAGGCAGCGCACCATATAGCCCTTTGCCAGCAGCCGCGGTATAAGCCGCCCGCCGATATAGCCGTCCGGCCCGGTGACTAAAATTTTTCTCACAAAAATTTTACTGTAACCCTGGATGATGGTAAGCGGCTGAAGCAGAAGGGGGCATAAGACTACGCACATGCTGCCACGCATGGGACGCCTGAGAAGCATGCCAAAGGTCATAGGTCTGCTGAAGATTAGTCCAAAGATTGAGGCTGGTGCGGAATGCCTGGGAAAGGCGTAACGTCATATCTGACGTAATAGCGCAACGCTCGCTGACAATTTTAGAGAGAGTCTTCCGGGAGATGCTCAAAGCCTTGGCGGCTGCGGAAACCGTAAGGTTTAACGGTTCTAGATAGTGCCTTTTAAGGATTCCGCCCAAATGCGTGGGTGGCCGTATTTTCTTGTTCATCATAATCTGCATTCCTTGTAATCCATGTAATCAACCACATAAGCGTTTCCATTCCTAAACAGGGCTATGCACATCATGCAACCTGTCGTCGGAAGTAAAACCAGGATATCCTCCGTCGGAATCTCGTCGGACGCATTAGTTGCGTCAAGTGCATAGCCCTATTCCTAAATTGGAATATGATACGCCAGTTCCCTGAAACTCTAACCGCCCAATTTCCCTTAAGGTCTCCTTTTGAGCAGATGCAGAAAGGGCGTTTCCCAAAAATAGTTGAAAGAATTTGAGGCGGGTCTCCGACCTTGATACAATCAAGGTTGAATGCAGTAAATAAATACTGGGAGGCGCCGCCAATGAAACAGTACAAAAAGTTCAATGCCGGAGGCAAATATACCGGCGTGGTCAGGAATATCGCGGTCAATATATCGGTAGAAGATATAATGGCCGACGTAGCGGGAGGCCTAAAGCGTATCGCAGATGAGGCCGGATTGGCCGAGCGTAGTGAACGAAAACTTTCTGCCGGATTTTACGCCGCTACAGAAGAAAATACTCGCTTTGCTGGGGGTCGACGTGGCGAACTACGCCAGCGCGGGCGACTGAAAATCGGCTATAATTAAAAGAACACATTTCGAGATGTGCGGAATGTACGATTCAATGAAAGCACTGGGTGAATATCGCGCGGAACGGGCGAAAAAATGTACTTGTCCAAACGTGCGCCTGTCCATCAGTGAGTAAAGATTGAAGTGTGGGTTAGCGGGGCGCAGTAGGCATCTAATTTTAGCTCTAAAAAAATTGGGCTACCTTTATGTTCCGCAATTATTCTCTTTTAACGGCTAACTCGAGAAAATTTTTTGTAGAGAACAAAGCTATTATGCTCGCAATAAGCATAACAACAAAATATAAACATCCTGTAAACACGTGATGCGATAAAAAAGAAGAGAATGGGATTGAAATCAGTGCAGTTGCCAAAACCAATAACATAAGGCGCATTAGTTTTAGAAAGGATTCTGTAATATCAGTTCGATCCTGTCGTCTTTTTGGGATAATCGTTGTAATTATTTTTAGTTCGTCCAATGAACGATGTCCTCCATTTGTTGCCTCCTGTCGGGCAATCTCTTCTGTTGCCATTCGTAATTGTTCATCAAGCCTACGGGATACCACATTCCTCTCGAATGTTTCCATGTGTTTGACGAGATCTTTACGGCTCCATTCAATCGATTGCTGAATCCATTGAAGCTTGTAAACGGTAAATACCCCAAGAATCGCGATGAGCGCACCAAATACTTGTGCTGTGGTGCTAAAAAACCAATAGTAGGTATCTAGTGTCATATATATCATTTTAGAACTTGGAATAGTGTCACTGCTGCAAGTCCGGCGGTGACTATGACAAGTGCCCATGTCCCATAGACAAGTTGCTTCTGCTTTTTTAGCATTTCCTGTTGGGATGTCCTATTTTCCTCCAGCATCCAACATTGCATTGCGATATTGCCAATCGGCCAATGATCGCCTGCGTGATCGGGTGGGCATTTATCATGAATTTGCCTAGCAGCCGCCACCCACCCATCAATATCCTCATCAGACAGTAATTTTTGGTTTGTTTTCATTTAACATCTCCAAGAATAAAAGAGACACTCTCTTAATTCCGGTTCATTATGTCGTGGTAAGTCCTCATGCACCAGCCGAGGGTGGTTCACCAGAAAGAATTAGCCCTACGAATTCTTCTGTCATCTTGTATATATCAGCTCCATCTTTTGAAACTGAAACGATATATTTCAATTCCTCCAGAATTGAAATCTTGCCAGCTAAATCTTTATACCGATCGCCTAAAAATATAAAACATTTCTTAGAGGGAGTGAAGACAATCCTGCTATTTGCAAGAACCACAATCTCTCTTACAAGATCCGTTCCCGGTTGTGAAAGAAGAGATCTTAAGTGATTCATGATTTCAGGCATAAGCGCCATCGTTTTCTGAAATTTCTGTTTCTTTCTCCGGATACTTTCTTGTTCTCTATCTTTGTTCAGTAAACTTGGTAGCAAGATAGCCAAGCATTGCGGTGATTCTTGTTTCACGTAATGTCCCGCCCAGTGATCCGAGAAAGCTCGTCACGGGAACTTGGCCACGCATAAGCGTTAGGATATCAGGTGGTTTATGCATTGGTAGATAGAGGACCTTACTGCGTCTGGCTTATTGGCGGCGCAGACAGTCTAATCGGACCCAGTCACCTGGTGCGCGTTCGTATAACCAAAAAATCCAACCATTGCAGGTTGGACGTTTACAAGCGACTGCAGCCGCCAGAGACGGTGTCTCGTAGACTTTAGCGCCTAATCGAATAGTCCCATCTTTTCGAACACGTGCTTTGATGACCTTGCCCTTAAACTTGGCTCGCAAAGCCGCCACTTGGTCTGTGTATTCCGATAATGGAAAAAGCTTTCGCCCCTGTAATATGGCCTCATTACCATGAGAATGTAGCCGGTTACGTCCTATGATTAAATCGTGCTTAGTACGCTGAAGCGAACGGATTTCCCGTGAGAATTTAGAAAGAAGGTTATCGGCGTTGACGAACTTACCGTGCTGTTTATTCCCGCCAGGCGTCCCGATCCGGAGGATCAGGGATTCCAATTCTTTGAGAGGTGTATTTCCAAGGGTAAGGTAAACACTAAATCGATCCCACAATTGGCCGTGCCTGTCAGCCAAATGTTGCCGCAATCGGAATCGAAGGTCGGTGGTCAAACCCACGTAGTAAAGTCGAGAACCGCGATAAAGGGCGTAAATCCCTTGGCGGCCCCGTATATAGCGGCGTATGATGCCCTGATATTCTTCCAGCGCTTCACGCGAAATATTTTCCAAAAACTGACAAACCAATGACGGCCGTTTGAACATATACAACGCACATTCCGCACATCTCGAAAGGATTTCTCTTAATTATACCCAATTTCAGTGCCGCAACATCGTCGTGGTTTGAGTCTGTGCGGCCTGGATGGAAACCGCCTGCATACGCATGAGGAT
>CAZYFL010000184.1:0-4967 GCA_964646805.1 uncultured Elusimicrobiaceae bacterium
GCCCGACTGGGCGGCGTTTAAACCGCAGGACTTTCGCTACTGTCTGAATCGCAGTGTTGAAGTAAAGGGCATGCGCGCTATTAAACCCCTTATCGGCATTGTCCTGGCGCCCGCGGCGCTGGCTGCGGCCTGGGCCACAGCCGCAATGCTTGCGCCGGCGCTGGGCAGGTTCAGCGTCACCTTACCCCTTCTCTGCGGGGCGCTGGCCTGCCTGCTGTTTCACCAGGGAGGCAGGGGAAAGGGCCTGTATGTGACGGCTCACGAGCTGACCCACGCACTGGCCGCGTTGTTCAGCGGCATACGGGTACGGAAAATTTCAGTAAAGAAAAACAGCGGCTACGTGCTGCTGAATTCCACCAACGCCTTTATCTCGCTGGCCCCCTACTTCATCCCCTTATATACCCTTGTCATCGCCGCCGCCTATTGGCTGGCCGGGCGCTTTCTGGATGCCGCCCCGCTTAGACCCTGGTTCCTTGCCGTAGCGGGCTTTACGCTTGCCTTCCACCTGCTGCACACGGCGGACATGCTGACCGGTCCGGTGCAGAGCGATCTGAGGAAAGCGGGCGGTCCGGTGTTTTCCATACCGTTGTTGCTGCTGCTTAACTGCCTGGGCCTGGCCGCGGCGCTTAAACTACTTTTTCCCGGACTATTAAGCATGCGCGCTTATTCGGCGCGCGTTCTTGAAACACAGGGAGAGGCTTACGCCGCGCTTTTCACCGCCGCCGCTTATATCGCTAATACTGCTAAAATATACCTTCATGAGGCTTTTTAGTCAGATTCTGGCGAGGATAATTTTTCTCCCCCTGATATTGGCGACCGGCATAGCGGCCACCGGCCTGTTTACGCTCAGGGTGATGTTCAAACCGGAGGATCTGAGATCCCTGGTCACTAACCAGCTCCAGAAAACACTAAAGCGCCCCGTGCATATAGACTGGGCCAGGCTGTCTGCCACAGGGAAGATTGAGATAAAAGGCCTGAGAGTCGCCGAGCCGGGACCTGAAACCGTAGATTTCCTGAGGGCGGAATATATCTACGCCACCTATCGCCTGATACCGCTGTTTAACCGCAAATTAGAGATAGACAGCGTGGCGCTGGTCTCCCCAAGAATAGAACTGATCAAACGCGCCGACGGTACCTGGAACATCGGGGACATCTTCGCGGCCTACCGCAACAGCCCCGGGAAAAACATCCTGAATAAAATAGGCAAGGCGGAAATCAAGGACGGGGAAGTGTCGGTAAGATACGTAAAATCCGGCGCGCGACACTCCTTTGAAAATCTCAATCTCACTCTCAAGGATTTCAAACCCGGCGCGGATACGCTTTTTTACGCCTCGGTCTTTCTAAAGAGCGACGCCTTCCGCCGCCCGGTGCGCGGTCGGCTTTACACGGAAGGTACGGTAAACTTCGCCGGGTTCAAATGGGAGCAGGCTGCGGTGAAGGACCTGCGCGCCGACCTGACCCTGCTGACCAAAAGCGCGAGGTTCACCGGCGGGATGAAGAATTTCTACAACCCCGTAATAGCGTTAAAGGCGGAAATCCCCGCTTTCAGGAGCGGGGACCTGGCCTATCTTTTTAATCCGCCCCTGGCTTTTACCGCCCCGCGCTCCTCCTGGGAGATTGACGCCGTTTTTACTTCCTCTAAAACGGCGGAGCTGCGCCTGCTGGCCAGACCCATGAATATAAAAGCGGAGGGCTCCTTTGACCTCTCCATGTCCACCCTTTCCTACTCCTTCACAATCTCCGCCCCCCCGTTCAGGCTCGACCAGTTGAAGCGCTACGGGTACGCGCTTCCCTTTGACAGCATGTCAGGCGGCGCCCAGCTCCGCCTCAAGCTGCTCTCCAGGAACGGCAAACCTTCTCTGTCCAGAATTTTCATAAACACCTCCGGCGCCGGCTTTAAATACAAGAAGCTGGACATGTCCGGGCTGGATATTTCCGCCCTGCTATCGGAAAATCTGGCGAACAACTACGTTACGGCTTCCGGGGGCAGACTGACGCTTGGCGGGGGCAGCCTGAGCGGCCTGCGGCTTAATACGGAGATTTCAAAAAATGAGCTGCTGTTAAGTTATTCCGGCAAATTCAACAGCGGGCCGGTAAAAGGCCGCGCCATAATCCGGCGTCCCTTCACGGCGGAAAGAACGGTGGATTTCACAGGCTACTCCGCGGCCATGCTTTTCCCGGAAATAAAAAACCTGACGCTGGATATAAAGGAACTGCGCGGCCCGCGCGTCGGCATGCCTGAATTCGCTTCACAGCTGGCCTGGCTTAAAACTTTGAAGAACTCCATCCCGATCGGCTACTCTTCCTTCAGGCTGCTTTACAAGGCCGGCCATTTCAAGCATGAATACATGGAAGCCTCCGATTTCTACGTGGCCGCCGCCCTTAAAAACATAGCCGGGGACATCTCAGGGATAAAGGGAGACATCTCCATAAAATCCGGCGGCGGAACCTTTTACGACGTGCAAAAAACCTCCGAACAGGACCGCATCTACTACATCTTCTCCATGCCGCTGATATTTATAAACCGCATGAACCGGACGGGCGCCCTCAAGTTCGGCTACAAGGTGGACGACGTCTCCTTCAACGCCATCGGCGGGGACTATTCCCTGACCGGGGGAAAAGTGCAGATAAAGAACTTCTACATGGAGGGCAGGGAATTTTCAGCCTACGCTTCCGGCCAGCTGGATTTTTCCAACGAGACCATGAACGTAAAAATTTATACAATATCAGGTAAGTATGATTCCATGGGAAGTCTGCCGGAGGCCCTCACCGACGCGAGCGGCAAGCCGGCGCTGGCTTTCATTATTGAAGGGAAAATGACAAAGCCGGAGTTCAGGATGATAAGCCCGAAGGAGAGCGGCCGCATCATAAAGGAAGCCGCCAGGAAGGGCGTGGCCATAGATTTCGCCAGAATAAACAGTTTCGCAGGAGGAAAGAAATAATGTCCAAACTAGGAAAATTTGACGTGGTGGGGTTGTTGCAGGAGCACGGGGCCATACTCAACGGCCATTTCCAGATTCCTTCCGGCTTCCACACCCAGACTTATATACAGCCCTCGCTGTTGCTGCAATACCCGCACCTGGCGCAGAAGGTGGCCAAAGAGATGGCGGCGAAGTTCCCCCAGGAGGTGAACGTAGTAATCTCCCCCTCGGTGGGCTCCATGGCCATAGGCCAGGAAGTGGCGCGCGTTAAGAAAGCCCGCTCCATCTTCACGGAAAAAATAAACGGCGTGATGGTGCTTAAGCGCGACTTCAGGATTTCCGAAGGCGAGCGTGTGCTGGTGGTGGACGACGTTCTGAATACCGGTCGCCTCTGCGGCGAGGCCATAAACCTGGCCCGCGGCTACGGCGCCAGGGTTATAGGCGTGGCGGCGATAGTGGACCGCTCCACGGGGGACCTCACCCTTAACGTGCCGGTGCGCGGCCTGATTTCCTACCCGCTGCAACTTTTCCCCCCGGACAACTGCCCGCTCTGCAGGCAGAAGCTCCCGCTGACCATCCCCGGCTCAACCGGCCGCCACCCGCACGGACAGGAGTAAAAGCAAGGTAACCGGTTACTGATTATCCTTATCTTTATATGAAAACAAAGTGCATCGCCCTGCTTTCAGACTTCGGCACACATGATCCCTTTGTGGCCACAATGAAAGGCGTTTTACTTACAAAAGCCCCCGGCTTGTCTATCATAGACATTACCCACCAGATACCGCCGCAGGACATACAGACCGCCGCCTTCTATCTGATGGCGGCTATGCCCTATATGCCGAAGCGCACGCTGTTCCTGGCCGTGGTGGACCCGACGGTAGGCACAGGCCGGGGAATAATCTGGGCCCGCACCGAAAACTACCAGTTCATCTCCCCGGACAACGGCCTGATAAGCTGGGTGGAACAGAAGGAAAAAATAAAGGAGGCGCGCTTTATAAGCAACTCCTCGCTTTTTATGAAAAACATCAGTTCCACCTTCCACGGGCGGGATATAATGGCGCCGGTGGCCGCCGCAATAGCGAAGGGCCTGCCGGGAAAAAAGATCGGCCCGGTATTCAGCGGGTACCGCCGCCTTCCCTTTCCCCTTCCGGCAAAAGCCGGCAACAAGATTACCGGCCAGGTTATAGCCATAGACCATTTCGGCAACGCGATCACGAACATAAGGCGCAACTACCTTAGCGCCAAGTCGGTGTTCAACATCTCCGACCGCATGCTGAAAGACCTCAAACTTACCTACGCCTCGGTTCCCCCAGGTGAAGTCCTGGCCCTTATCGGGTCTTTCGGTTTCCTTGAGTTTTCCGTGCGGAACGGCAGCTTCGCCGGCGCTTTTAACGTAAAAATCGGCTCCGCTGTGGAAGCCATAGTTTCGCTTGAATAGGAGATTACAAGGATAAACACTGCTGTAATCTCCGTATGTTGTCGCCGTAATCCCTTTATGAAAACTCTCACACTCCGCCCCGCCGCCGTAAAGCGCCGGGCACGGGGACATCTCTGGGTTTTTTCAAACGAACTGGAAGTGGTTGACACTTCTCTCCCCCCCGGCTCCGTCTGCGGCCTAGTTTATCCCGGCGGCAAACCGGCCGGCGTAGGTTTCTTCAACCCGAAAAGTCTTATAGCCATGCGCCTGCTGGCCCAGAACACGCTGGACCTGCCGGCAGATTTCATTAAGGACCGCCTTGCCGCCGCGCTGGAATACCGCGAGTCGCTGGGGATTTCATGCGCCTGCCGTGTCTGCTTCGGCGAATCCGACGGCCTGCCAGGCCTGATCGTGGACCGCTATGGCGGCGCGGTAGTGGTAGAAATTCTTTCAGCCGGCATGGAACTGTTCAAGGATGAAATCACCGCCGCCCTTGCGGACCTGCTGCGGCCACGCGGCATTTTCTACAAGAACACCCACCCGTTCAGGGAACTGGAAGGACTTAAGTCTTACGACCTACATTCCGCTTATCGCGGTTAGGGGTTTTGTGAATTTATCTCCGGCAAAAA
>CAZYFL010000185.1:0-4967 GCA_964646805.1 uncultured Elusimicrobiaceae bacterium
ATAGATCCTTGTGGAGAGGTCCACCATGAAGCCGCCGGGATTGTCTATCTGTTGCAGGTAAATACGGGGATTATGGAAAGAGGCGTTGGCGGACCCGGCTCCGCCGCCGGAGGCCTCGGTGATACCGTGAAAATTTGAGGTGCCGCTGAGCAGCGTGGCGCGGTTGCCGTTGTCAAAATAAACCGTGCCGGCGGAAATTACGGCCTGCCTTGTGGTTTCTGCCTCCAGACCGCTCATGTCCGGATAAAAATTGAAATTGATGGCTTCCGTGGTGTCCAGGTAGTCGCCTCCGCTCCAGCCGCCTATGTTTATGAGCAGGTTGTCCCTGGTGATTAGCGAGGTGTGGTGGCTCCTGCCGGAAGCCTCTCCCTGCAAGTTCCAGCTCCTGTAGTCCGGGTCAAAGCCTTCCGGCATGTATTGGACCGAGCCGCTCATTTCCCCGCCGGTGAGCATTAGTTTGCCGTTAGGCAACAACGTGCTGCGGTGATTTGCCCTGGGAAGATTCAAGTCGGCGATTTCCGTCCAGTTCGTGCCGTCGTAAATTTCGCAGGATTTCAGGCTGTCCGTGGAGGACGACCCGCCTGTAACGATGACATTGCCGTCCCGGAGTTGATTGGCCGTATGGGAGTACCGGGCGATGGTTAAAGAAGGACCTGCGCTGAAGGTCCGGAGAATGTAATCGTAAACCCCGGTCTCGGTTATGGCGCCGAGGCTGTTGATGCCGCCGGCAACCAGGACATTTCCATTTTTCAGCAGCGTGGCCGTATGCTGGGACCTGCCGTAGTCCATGGAATCGGTGGTCAGCCAGTGTGCGGCGGAGGAAATATAGAGCTCGGCGGTGGCGGAATATGCTCCGGGCGCGGCCCCGCCGGCAACCAGTACATTGCCGTCCGGCATAAGCGTGGCCGTGTGTAGCTGCCTGGCCTCTGCCATGGACAAGATGGGCACCCAGCGCTGGGTATCCGGATAGTAAACCTCGGCGGAGCTCACCGCTATGCCGGCCGGCGTTATGCCGCCGGCGGCCAGCACGGTTCCGTTTGGCAGGAGCGTGGCGGTATGGTTGGCGCGCGGGGAATTCATTGATCCGGTAACCGCCCATTTCTTTGTCTGCGGGTCCATCAGTTCGCAGGTGGCCAGCGACCTGGTCCCGTCGGAGCCGCCGCAGGTAAGTATGCTGCCGTCCGGCAGCAGGTTGCTGGTATGGAAGGCTCTTTTGGAGTTCAGCTTCTCCCCGGCCGGCCAGACGCTGCCCCCCGCAGAGTCCCTGTAGACAGGGATGAAGATTGTGTTGAGGGTCGCGGTGCTGAATCTCATTACGGTCCTGAGGCAGTCCGCGTCAGGGCTAAATTCGCAGTTGCGGCCGCCCAGGATGACGGTATCGGCCGCGGGGGTCAGCAGGGCGGTATGGTTAAAAGACGGGGTGGCCATGGCCGGGGATTCGCCGGTGTCCGTCAGGTCCCCCCAGGTATTGCTTTTCGGGTTGTAGCTGAGCTGGCTGGAGAGGACCATTCCCCTTATAACCATAGTAGACCTGCTGAAGGCATAAGCCGGTTCCCTGTCCAGAACGAAGACTTGCCTCGCGGTGTAGTCCAGTTCAAGTTCAAGATCTATCTGATCATCGGTTAAAGTCAGCGGAGAGGTAAAGATGGTGCCTCCCGTCTTTGTCAGGTTGGAGATCTTGCCGGACAGGTTGGTGAACTCTATTAGCCATGTAAAAGTGCAGGTGTCTTCGTCTGCGTCGCAGGGGGCTGGAGCAATATTTATGTCAAAGTCTCCGCTGCCGGCTTCCTCAAAAACAATGGAATATTCGCCGAGGTCGTCTGTTACCTGGCCGGATATGACGCTGGCGACGCCTACAATCTCCCGGTAGATGTCCGGCACTATCAGGCTCACAGTAGCCTTGAGTTTCCCGCTAACGGCCCTGTCTGTGTCCTCCGGATCAAGGGCCCCTGTAAAGGTTATCTCGGAGGTCGTTATCGGGCTGTTGCTAGAATCTACCGTCTGCTTTGAAAACTCAGCAGTTCCGGAAGGGTCCTGAAGCTTGACTATATCGCTGAAGTCCCCGGGTTTGTAGCCCTCTCCCAAAAGCATTCCAACTGGGGAGGCATCGGCCGGGGCTGTGCTCCTAGGCAGGTAGAAATCAGCATTGTCCAGCGTGAAAGAGGGCGAATCAGATTCTGCTGGGGGGGAAATAAAAGCGTCGGCGTTTACAAGCCTGCCGGACACCGGCCTGGAAAGCGCGAAGTTCAGCGGGAACCTTATGAAACTGTTGGAGTTTATAGTGGCGGTATGGTTGTCGGTGCCGGTTGGGGTAAGATACACTGTCGTGTCGGCGGTAAGCGTGGGAGTGTCGGTGAAAAAAGTGGGGTAAATATTCCCGTAGCCGCCGTGTATTCTCCACCTGCCGTCCGGCTCCAGCACAGCCGTATGCTGCGCTACCCTATAGGGGATTTCACCGTAAGTTGTCTCTTGCAGTACTACCCTGGCGCCGTTCTGATCAAAGAACTCCGCTCCGTCAAGATAGCCCTGATTGCCGGCGTTCTGGTCGTTGAGCGGGTCGTATTTAATGTGCCAGCATTCGTCTTCAAGGCTGTCTTCAGCCGCTTTGCAGGAGAGGCTGTTTGCAGCGTTATAACCCCCTGCTATCATTATTTTGCCGTTATTGAGCGCCGTGGCCGTGTGGTTGACCCTGCCCTGCAGCAGGGCCGCAACCGGGGTCCACTCTCCTGCGCCGGTTGCCGGGTCGTACATCTCGTTCATCGGCTCGTAGATCCAGAGCGTGTCTGCCGTGTCCCTGCGCCTGCCGCCGGTTACGAAGACCTTGCCCGAACGTAGCAGCACCGCGGCATGTCCTTCGCGCGGGCTGACCATTGCGCCTGCGGCTAAGACTAACGGGCCGGTGGGGTTAAAAGTTTCGCATTTCTCTGTAACCTCGGTTCCCGTAGTGCCGGTACGTCCGCCACACAGCAGAACCCGGCCGGCCATTGGGCCTTTGGACAGGAGCGTGGCGGTATGCCCTCCCCTGACCGTGAGTATGTCGACACTGGCTTTGGCGCAGGTCTTGGTTATCGGGTCGCAGATTTCAAGCGCGTCTGCTTTCAGGAGGGGCTGGCCGCCGGCGCCGAACCCGCCGGCTATGAGTACCCTGCCGTCGGACATTAATGTGGCCGTGTGTGAAGACCTTGCGGTTTGCAGGTCACCCCAAGCAACATAGGTGTTGGAGGCCATGTCGTACATTTCTCCTGCGTAGGCCACGGCAGCCGTATTAAAAATCCCGCCCGCAATAAAGATATTGCCGTCGGGCAACAGGGTGGCGGTATGGCTATGGCGGCGGCTATTAAGCGCGCCGGCGCCAGGCGTAAGAAGGGCCAGGGCCAGCAACAATAAAGGGAAAACCTTTCTGAAATCCATAGAAGCGCCAGAAAATAGTCTACAAAAAGCCTGTTACAGGATTGTTACCAAAATTTTAACTAGTTGACGCTGATAAGCGAGTCGCCGGTGGGGGCTTTGGGCTTGCCCGGGGCCAGTTTCTTTCTCCCGTCCACATTGAAATGGTAAGGGTAGGTTCCCGGCAGTATGTATACTTCGGTTTTCCAGACGCCGTTCTTTTTTGTCATTTTTTTATCTTTCCAGGAGGTGAAGCTGCCGGCTATCAGCACGGACCTGGCGTTGGCATCCTTGTATTCAAAGACGGTTTTTACGGCTTTTATTTTGTCGGTTTCGCTTTTTGCGGCGGAGGAGGTCTCCCTGCCGGCGATATCTTCGTCTTCTTCTTCATCAACTTTATCAACCTCTCTCGCGGAGGCGTTTTCATCCCCTTCCTGCGGAACCGGCACAGGCGCCGACCTTACCTTTATAGTGTCCCCGGCGAAATGCGGGGATATGCGTCCGTAGAGGGAATAGCCGGCAAAAGCCATGACGGCCAGGCTTATAAACGCCGAAACCGCCCAGAATTTTTTTGATTTTATCATAAATAAAGCGGGTGACATGCGAGTGTCAGCGAGCCTCCCCTATAAGAAACAATTCCCATCGCCACATATAAAAAGACTTCACGCAAATCCAAAGCGGGTGACAACCCAAAGTAGGGTTCTTTTAATCCCCAAGCGGGCGACATGCGAGCGTTAGCGAGCCTCCCCTATAAGGAACAATTCCCATCGCCACATATAAAAAGACTTTACGCAAATCTAAAGCGGGCGATGGGAATCGGACCCACGTCTAAAGCTTGGGAAGCTCTCGTTCTACCATTGAACTACGCCCGCATCTGTCGCCTGCCTCCTGCAGGATTCAGGTCAACATCTGTAAATTTTATCTAAAACAGCCCTCCATATCAATAACGCTGTTGTCCCCTTACGAGGTTAAAGAATTCCTCCTTTACTTTGTTGTCGCGCTGGAAGACGCCCAGCATGGAGCTGGTGGTCGCGAAAGACGTCTCGTTCTTCACTCCGCGCATGCTGACACAGAGATGTTCCGCCTCCATTACTACCCCAACCCCGCGCGGCTTGAGCGCCTTGAACAGCGCACCGGCTATTTCCGCGGTAAGCCGCTCCTGCACCTGCAGGCGGCGGGCGAAGGCTTCAACAAGACGCGGTATTTTTGAAAGGCCGACTATGCGGCCGTTCGGGATATAGGCGACGTGCGCCTTGCCGAAAAATGGGAGCATATGATGTTCACAGAGGGAGTAAAAAGCTATATCCCTGACTATTACCATCCCACTGTAACCGGCCTTGAAAAAAGCGCCGTTGAAAATCTTGTCTATGTCGGCGGTGTAGCCGGAGGTTATTTCGCGCAGTGCCCGCGCCATGCGCTGCGGAGTTTTTTTTAGGCCTTCCCTGCGCGGGTCCTCTCCCAGGGCTTTAAGGATTTGCAACGCTGCTGTTTCAAGCGGGTCTTCCATAACAATGATTTTACAATATTTAGGTAACTACTCAGGTAGACAGTAGTCAGAATTCAGTAGTCAGGAGTAAGAA
>CAZYFL010000186.1:0-4901 GCA_964646805.1 uncultured Elusimicrobiaceae bacterium
CGGCTCTATTTTTGTTTATATTCTATTTGTAGATTTTGGTATGGACTTCCGGCCGGTGTTCTTCTTCGCCGCTCTCATTGCTTTGACCGCTCTTATACCGCTGTTCTTTGTCAGAGAACCCCGCTCTCTTACGGAACGTGAGCCAAGACACACAAAACTCTCTTTCAAAAACTTATCACCGCAGCTGAAGAAATTCCTTGTTGTCGCAACCATCTTTAACTTGGCGAACTTCAATTTTATGTTCTTTGTTCTCAAGGCCGGTGAAGTATTCAAGGGTCTCGGGAACTTGGCTTCCTATGAATTCCTCCGGTTCTTTGTGACCTCGTTCGAGCCGGAAAAACTCGCCATCGGTTTGCCGATACTGCTTTATATCTTTTTCAATATCTTTGACGCGTCTTTGTCGGCTCCGGCCGGTTCGCTCGCGGGCGTGAGCGGCTTCCAGATAAGCTTCGGCGACGAATCCGTGCTTACCCCCGGCAACAAGCCCGACGTGTTGATGGCGATGAACCCTGCGGCGCTTGCAGTGAATCTGAAAAACCTGGATAAAGGTTCGGTCATTATAACCAACTCCGACGCCTTCACCCCTGCGGCGCTGGAGAAGGCCGGCTACGCGTCAAATCCCCTTGAGGACGGCTCACTCGCCAATTACCGCGTTATAGGCGTCCCTGTCAACACCCTTACCGAAGGCGTGCTCAAGGATTCTACCCTTACCAGACCGCAGGTGCTGAAATGCAATAATTTCTACCTGCTGGGCATACTTTACTGGATGTATGGCCTCCCGTTGGAAACCACGCAGGCCTGGATACAGACGAAGTTTAAGAAGTCGCCGGAACTGGCGGCCGCTAACGACAAGGTGCTGATGGCGGGTTATGACTACGCCGAAACCACCGAGATCTTTGACGCGCGGTTCCAATTGAAGAAAAGCCCGGTGGCCCCCGGCAAATACCGCAACCTGACCGGCAACGAGGCGGCAGCCTACGCGCTTATCACCGCGGCGAAGCTCCTGAAGAAGAAGCTGTTCTACGGGTCCTACCCCATAACCCCGGCTTCCGAGATACTGCAGACTCTTTCCAGGCACCGCGCGGGGGACGTGGTGGTGTTCCAGGCGGAGGACGAAATAGCGGCCATCTGCGCCGCTATAGGAGGAGCGTTCGCAGGGGAGCTGGCGGCTACCGGCACCAGCGGTCCGGGCCTTTCACTAAAGACGGAGGCGCTGGGGCTTGCGGTTATTGCCGAGCTTCCTCTAGTGGTGGTTAACGTGCAGCGCGGCGGGCCCTCCACCGGCCTGCCCACCAAAACGGAGCAGTCCGATCTCCTACAGGCTGTTTACGGCCGCCACGGGGAATGTCCTCTGGTAGTGCTGGCCGCTTCAAGCCCCGCAGACTGCTTTGATACTACCCTTGAGGCCGCCAGGATAGCCGTAAAATATATGACCCCGGTAATAGTGCTGACCAACGCCTATTTATCCAACGGCTCGGAGCCTTTCCGTATCCCCAGGCTTTCGGAATTGCCCAAGTTTGAGATCAGCCCCCTGCCGAAGCAGGCTGATTACAAGCCCATGATGCGCGACCCCGAAACCCTGGCCCGGCCCTGGACCTGGCCGGGTCTCGCCGGTTATGAATACCGCGCCGGCGGCCTTGAGAAAGCCGATGTTACCGGCGGCATCAGCTATGACCCGGAGAACCACGAGGTTATGACCAATCTGCGCGCCGACAAGGTGGCCAGGGTGGTTAAGGAGATTCCGCCTACGAAGATTTATGGCCAGGCCGAAGGGAATCTGCTGGTTGTGGGCTGGGGTTCCACTTACGGCGCCATCACCACGGCCGTAAACGAGGCGCGCAAGGCGGGCCTGAGCGTGTCGTCCATTCATATCAGGCACATCTTCCCCATGCCGTCTGATTTGGGCGCCATAATGCGGCGCTTCCGCAGTGTGCTTGTGCCGGAGGAAAATTCCGGGCAGTTCAGGATGTTGCTGCGCTCCGCATATATGCTTGAACCCCTGGGTCTGAACAAGGTGCAGGGCCAGCCGCTTAATTCCGACGAAGTGCTGGCAAAAATTCAGGAAATTCTGGGAGGGAATTAATAATGGAGAAAATAAAACTTACAGCCAAAGACTTCTCTTCCAGCCTGCCGGTCAAGTGGTGCCCCGGCTGCGGTAACTTCGCCATACTCAACATGATACAGAAAACGCTGGCCGGCATGGGCCTGCCGCTGGAAAAATACGCCGTCATTTCCGGCATAGGCTGTTCCAGCCGCTTCCCGTATTACGTAAGCGCCTACGGGTTCCACTCCATACACGGGCGCGCGCTGGCGGTGGCCTCCGGGGTAAAGCTTTCAAACCCTGAGCTTTCGGTATGGGTGATAACAGGGGACGGGGACGGGCTGTCCATAGGCGGCAACCATATGTTGCACACTATACGCCGCAACATGGGACTGAAAGTCGTGCTCTTTAATAATCGTATCTACGGCCTCACCAAAGGCCAGGCCTCACCCACCACCATGCAGGGTTCCAAAACCAAGACCACTCCCGCAGGTTCCATAGATTATCCGTTCAACCCGGCGAGGTTCGCGGTGGGGCTTGACTGCACCTTCGTGGCCCGGGGCATAGACAATGACATAGCCGGTACTTCCGCCATACTTGAGCGGGCGGCGAAACATAACGGTACGGCATTCGTGGAGGTATTGCAGAAATGCGTACCGTTCACCGATAAGGAGTTTGACTCGCTTAAAGACCCGGCCACCAGGGAAGACATGCTGCTGAGGGTTGAGCACGGTAAGCCGCTGGTTTTCGGAAAGAACAGGGACAAGGGGATAACTTTCCGCAATTTCCGCGCGGAGATAATAGAGTTCAAGGCCGGAGCCGTGCCGGCGGAGGTGGGAGTTTACGACGAGACCAACGCCGGGATGGCCTACCTTGTAAGCGGTTTCACCCAGCCGGAATTCCCGACGCCTGTCGGGACGCTGAAGGTAACCCCCAAGCCGTCCTACGAGGAACTGTATTACGACCAGGTAAAGACCATTGGCGATACCAGAGGGCAGGAGCTGGAAGCCCTTCTGGCCGGTCCCGACGCGTGGGAAATCAAATAAAAAATCGTTGCCCGCTATGGCGTTGGCGAACCGGCTACCCACTCAAATAGCCCTTCCAGCTTTGTTGCCACTTTGTAGCGGGCGGGGTTGTCACCTGTGGCGATGGCTTTAAAATGAGCCTTGCCGCACTCAATTTTGGCCTGCTCCTTATCCCGATAGTCGTCGGTAAACAGGCTGGATTTGGTTTCCACCACAAAGTAAAGCCGCTCTGCGCCGTCTTTTTCTATAAGCACAGCCCAGTCGGGGTTGTAGGATCCCAGCGGTGTGGGCACACGGAACCAGCCGGGGAGTTTAGCGTAAACCTTTACTGCCTCGTTCTCTTCCAACTGCGCGGCAAAGCTATGCTCCACGCCGTGGTCGTAGACAACATACTCATATACAGATTTTGTGGCAGGAAGGAGATTCTTTAAGTAGCCTGTCAGCTCCTCCTGGTTGAACAACTCCTGGGCATAATAGACTTCATCGCCCACACGCTGATAGCGGATGCCGTCCACAATAGCCAGGCGCTTTGCGCGTTTGATGGATTCAGCGGCCAATTCAACAAACTGCTGTGGATTACGTTTAAAATCGTCCAGGCGGGCACTATCCATCAGTATTTTAGCGATACTCCGGCGGGTTAGCTGGGTTTTGTCTTGGAGATCGGTAAGCAGGTCCGGCAGTTCAATATCAGTTTCCTCAAGCACCACCGGCGCGGCAGCGGCGGTTCTTTCGGAAGCCACACCGCCACGGCCAATTGAGATATCGGCTTTGTATATCTCCACGCGGGTTTTAGTGATGGGCGGACCATTCTTTATAGCCTCGGCGCATTTTTTTATCAGCTCTATATTGTCAAACTGCACACGGTAGGTTGTTTTGTGCTTGATGCGGTCCCATAGCGCCTTAAATTCTTTACTCTCCAGAACCGCCTGACGGGTTTTTACGACCTTCCGCTCATCAGCGTTCTTGATGTCCAGTCTGCCGGATAGTTTGCGCAGCATTTCCTTTATTTGTGGAAGCTGGGGCTGGAAAGGTTCCGGCAGCGCGAGGGTGTTATTTCTCAAGGCTTCACGCAGATGGTCCTGCACCTTACCCTTAGCGTCCACATAGCCAGCATCTTTTAAGTGATTCCAGATGGTTTCAGATTGCTCAACCCCAAGCGGATTAACTTTCCCGTCACCGGCAGGAACCGGGACAACGGCAAACTGGTGTTTTTCCACAATACCGAAACGGATGCCGGTATCAGTCTCAATTTCCTTCTGGAGATTTTCGGCAAACTGTTCATAGCCCTCGTTGGCGATCACGGTGAGGGTGTTTATATCAAAACCACGCATACGCTCGCCCGTAGTACTGTGAACGCACAAGCGCAGGCCGCGCCCGATGGTCTGGCGGCGCTGACGCTCGGTGCCCATTTCGCGGATGGCGCAAATCTGGAACACATTGGGGTTATCCCACCCCTCACGCAGGGCGGAGTGTGAAAATATAAATTTAAGCCGGGTTTCAAAACTTAAAAGTTTTTCCTTATCCTTCATTATCAGGTTATAGGCCCGCTCGGCATTGTCGCGGTTCCCCTGGTTGTTTTCATCCGTATCCGCCCAGGCGCCTTTTTTATCTATGGAAAAATAACCATTGTGAACGTCGCTGGCATCGGTTTTAAGGTCAACCTCTTTAAAAAGGCTCTGATATTTAGGTTTAGCGGCAGTTTTGCGATACTCCTCTTCAAATATTACGGCATATTTACCCTTAACAGGATTGCCTTCGGGAGTATAACTGCGGTAATTGTGAACATGGTCTATAAAAAATAAGCTTAAAACCTTTATCCCCTGCGGCGCAAGGCG
>CAZYFL010000187.1:0-4866 GCA_964646805.1 uncultured Elusimicrobiaceae bacterium
TGACCACAGGAAGCACCTGGCTTTCAAGAGCCTGCTGGCCAGGTTTTCCGCAGCTTACCCGGATTCTAATATTGAATTTTCGGTAAAAAGCCGCCACAGCCTGTGGGAAAGCCTGTTTGCCCATCTGCGCGATCCCAAGCGCAACCCGCTGGCCGACGTTATAGAAATTCCGCAGAACTGGACCGAACTTTTTTCTAGGCTGGGCCTGCTGTCCGATCTTTCCTCCGGCCTTGAGGCGCTGGCCCGGCGCCATTATCCGGAATTCATCCTCAAGGAGCTTTGTCGGGAAGAGAACTCCCGCGCCTATTCCGCGCCCTGGTGGCTGGAGGCCCCGGCCCTTTTTTACAGGCCGGTTGCGCTTAAAGGCGCCGTTGAAGACCCGGATACGGAGCTTGCCACTTGGGAGGGTTTTCGGGCGGCCCTTGACCGTGTGCGCCTGCCTGCCGGCAGGCAGGCGCGGCGTGGTAATTTTTACGGACTTTCAGTGCCCGATTCCTCCGGTCCGGTCGCGGTGGCCGACGTTCTCCCCAGGGTGTGGAGCCGCCGGGGGGGGCTGTTCTCGGACGATTTTAACAGGGCCACTTTCAGCCGCGAGGAAACCGCCGGCGGCATAGAGGACTGGTTGGAACTGGCTGTCAGCGGCAAGATAGAGCTTTTTAGCGCGGACCGCTTTGAAAACGGCCCCCGCCCGGCCGAGGACTGCGCCTTTATTATCTCCTCCAGAAAGATCCAGGGTTCAGCCCGTTCCGGCCTGAGGATGCTACCCTGCCCCGGCTATCCTTCCGGCGGCGGCCTTATGTTGGTTTATAATTTGGCCGTCTCCGCCTCCACGCGGGACCACGGGGCTGCGGCGGCTTTCGTGACTTGGGTCATGGAGCCGCGCAACGTGTCCGCTTTCGCGGAAAGCTTTGGGGTTTTTCCCTGCCTGAAGCCCGTATTTGAGGAGCGCCTGAGGGACGAAAAAGAAACAGCGGTCTACAGGCGGCTTTTTTCCGCGCCCGAACTCATGCCGAATATTATGGTTTATCCCACCGCTGAATTGCTGCTGGAGCGGGCGCTGTGGAACCTGTCGCTCAAGATAGCCCGCGGGGATTACGAACGCGAAGACTTGACGCGCGAACTGATAATGGCGCAGGCCGAAGCGGATTATCTGCTGTCGCTCTACTAACAGAGCTTCAGAATCAAGTTGTAACTGCTCAGGTAGAATTCAGGAGTCAGAATTCAGGAGTCAGAATGAAGATGCCAGCGACAAGATTTGATGACCTGGTGGTGTGGCAAAAGGCCCACCAGTTTGTGCTTATTCGCAGGCTATTCTGAATTCTGACTCCTGAATTCTGTCTACCTGAGTAGTTACATCAAGTCATGAAAAAGAGCGCGAAAATTCTTTACGGGGTTGAGCCGGGCCGGGCTTTTTACGAAGGCCGAGATGCCTTCATGAAAGCGGCTCTGGAGGCCGTTTCGGCGCAGTTCGCGCTGGACGGGGCCTCGTTCTATGAATATGACGAGAAAACCGGCCTGCTGCGCCAGCGCCAGCGCCACGCCTGCGGCGTTTCGTTCGAGTATGAGGAAAACCTGCGCCTGTCGCCCGGCTCGGAGGCCGCCCGCGCCATTGAGACGCTCACGGCTGTGAGCGCGAAGACGCCTGGCGGAAGCTTCCTGTATTCGCCTTTCAGGTTTGACTACTGCGATCCGTCCGGAGGGCGCAGCGTAGTACCCTGCTCCGGTCTGGTGCGCATGGAGCGTTTTCCCGGGAAGCGCGGCTTTTCGCTTGCGGAGTCCGCGCGGGCTGACGCCTACCTGCGCTCCTATCTGCGCGACTACTACAAAGCGGAATTTTTCTCGCTGCACCGTAAGTACGATAAAAACGTGGCCGCCATAACCGAGCTGACGGAAGTTTTCGCCGGCGCGCTGCGCGTACGGGAAAGTTTCCGGCATATTCTGTCCGGCATACAGACCTACTTCGGCTTTGACCGGGTGCGGCTTTACCTGATAGACGAGGGTAACCGGAAATTGAAGGGCGAACTTTCCGCCGACATACGCGGGCAGATAAAGAGCATCTCCTACGAGGAGATCCCGCTGGAGGCGGGCGCGCACCGCTTTGCGGATATAGTGCTGGGGCGCAGTTCCGGCGCCTTTATGGAGCGCTATAAGGATTGCGTGCTCTACATGCCGCTGGCGGTGCAGGGCGTAACTATCGGCCTGCTGATAGTTGACAATCTGCTCAGCCAGCAACGCATAGAGCCGGCTGAGCTGGCCATGCTGAAGTCCTTCGGCGGACAGATAGCTCTGGCCGTGGATAACTCCCGCCTGTTTGACAAGGTTGAGGAACTCTCGCTTTACGACGAGCTTACCAGGCTCCCGCTGCGCCGCTATTTCAACCAGCGCTTCCAGGAGGAGTTCTACCGCGCGGAGCGTTTCAAGCAGCCGCTGTCCCTTGTCTGGGTTGACGTGGATTACTTCAAGGAAGTTAACGACACCTACGGCCACCAGATAGGCGATAAGGTGCTGAAGGAAACCGGGCGGGTAATACTTTCAAACCTGCGAAAGATAGACTTCCCGTGCCGTTACGGCGGCGACGAGATAATAATACTGCTGCCGCAGGCCGGCGGCGCGGAGGCACGGCGCCTGGCGGAGCGCCTCAGCAGGGAACTTTCCGAATTGCGTATACCGGTGCCGTTTTCCAAAACCCGCGAACTGCGCGTGACGATGAGCATAGGAGTTTCCACCTTCCCGCAGGATGCCTTCACTATGGACGGCCTGCTTGAAAAGGCCGATGACGCCCTTTATTGGGTGAAATCGCACGGCCGCGGCAAGATAGCGCTTTATTCCGATGTGGCAGAAGAAAAGAAAAAGCCCGTGGCCAGGGATGAGGGATAATAGGGGAGACAAAGAACTATATGGGAATTAAAAGGGACTGGTTCCGGTTTTTTGTTCTACTTAGTCTCATCCTCCATCCCTCATTCTTTATTCTTTCCGCATGGGCGGTTTTTGAGGACATCCCGGCGGGGGCGCGGCAGGCCGGATTTGGCGGGCAGGCGGCCGGTCTTGAAGACCCGCTTTCCCTTTACGGCAACCCGGCGCTGGCCGGCTCCTCCCGCAAATTTGAGACCGGCGCGCACTTTCTTTCTTCGGAGCGGACCACGCAGGGCCCGGCGGATCTTGCGGCCTACGGCATCTGGGCGCTGGTCCCGCGCATGGCCTACGGCAGGATGGGCACACTAGCTATAGCAGGGCTTTACAGGGACGACGGCGGCATCTTAACGCAGAAAACAATTTCTTTCGGCTGGGGCACCTGGCAATTGCTCAGGGGCGGCTCCGGAGTTCTTGATTTAGGCGCCAATTTAAAGATATTGCGGGTTGCGGCCTCTTCCGGCGGGGATTCGGCTTTTGGCGCCGGGCTGGACCTGGGCGCGGTTTTCAGGCCGGACGGAAATCACGCTGTCGGGTTTTCTATATTGAACCTCAATAATCCGTCTTTCAACATTGGCGCGCTTAAGGATAGGGCGCCCAGAGTGATAAGGCTGGGAGTTTCAGAGCGGAGGGAGGATTATACCCTGTCGCTGGATTTGGCTAGGCGCACGGCCTCCGCCGGACAAAAGGGCAACGTAAGCCTTAACCCCGGCGTGGAGCACGCCTGGCGCACCCGGCGCGCGGGCCTGCTGTTCTCGCGCGCCGGAATTAACCTGGCGGAGCGCGCTTCGGCCCTGAGCGCTGGCCTGGGCTGGAAACACCTAGCCTCGGAGATTTCCTACGGCCTGGCCGTGCCGCTGACCGGCGCCATAGTGCCGGCGCATTCGCTTACGCTGGCGCTGCGCTTCGGAGACAGGGACATAGGGGCGGAATATGAGCGCCTTATAAAGCAGGAGATAAAGTACCGCAAAGATCTGGTTGAGGCCCTGGACGAATCCGCCGGGCGCGAAAATATTTTAAGGGACGAATTGGCCTTAATGAAGGCCGAAATAGATTCCCTTAACGCCAGGCTTAAGGATACCCAGGAACAGAAAGCCGACGTCAGCAACGAGAAGGAAAGGCTGGCCGCAATAGTGAGGCGGCAGGCCGCCGCCGAGGCGGAACTGTCGGCCATGGCAGGGAAGCGCAAGGCGGACAAGCTCGCTCAGCTTAAATACGATTTCAGCGTGGATTGGCAGAGCTACCTCAAGCTTAAAGGCGGCGGGGCGCCTGCCGATGTGCTGAAAAGTTCTCTGCAGCGCATGCTGGCGCAATACCAGGACTTGGGCATAGACATAAGCCAGGCCACAATGGAGCTGCAGGGGCTGATTAGCAAGCAGTAAAGAGTAAAGGGCTGTAACCTTTTGTTAATATTTATTTCACTCCCGGTTAATACCCTCTTGTTAAACTTACTGTGGGATTAGAACAAAGCGTAGAGGATAGAATAAAAGGCTCATGGCGGGATAGTATGGGTAGATTCCTTCCCCCCTTGTGGGGGAAGGTTAGGATGGGGGGAACGGTGAAAGACAAAGCAAAGCATCTCAGGGCCAATATGACGGATACTGAGAGGTTGCTTTGGAGACATCTCCGGATGCGCCAGCTCCAGGGCTTCAAGTTCCGCCGTCAGGCAACTATCGGTCCTTACATCGCGGACTTCGTTTCCTTCGAGGCTAAACTCATTATTGAGGTGGATGGAGGACATCACGCCGGGCAGAAGGCAAAAGACTCCCTGAGAACATCTTGGCTCAACAAGCAAGGCTTCAGGGTTCTCCGTTTCTGGGACACGGAGGTTCTAAAGGAAACGAGGTCCGTTTTGGAAGCCATCTGGAAAGAGATATCCCCCCACCTCAATCCTCCCCCACAAGGGGGGAGGAAGGGAACAGGGGAGACAACCCATAGTAACTCGCCATGAGCCGA
>CAZYFL010000188.1:0-4863 GCA_964646805.1 uncultured Elusimicrobiaceae bacterium
ATCCAAGGATTTTCTTAAAGAAGCCTTTATCTTCTACAGGAGCTTCGTGGCCCGCTATTTTCGCGAGTTCTTCAAAAAGCTCGCGCTGGCGCTGGGTAAGGTCATGCGGCACTTCCAGCTTCACCTTCACCAGCAAATCCCCCCGGTTCCTGCCGCCGGCGGAAGACATGCCCTGGCCGTGCACGCGAAAAATCTTGCCGTGCTGCGTGCCCTGCGGTATCTTGATTTTAATCCGGCCGCCTTCTATGACAGGGACGTCCGCCTCGCCGCCAAGCGCGGCCTGCCACACGGCCACCGTGCAATCGTAAGCCAGGTCGTAGCCCTGCCGCTCGAAATGCGGGTGATGCTCCAACCTCACCTGTATATAGAGGTCCCCCGAATCCCCGCCGCGCAGCCCTGCATCTCCGCCTCCGGAGACGCGCAGCACCGCGCCCTCCTCCACGCCTATCGGGATTCTGACGTTTATGGCGGCGCTTTTCTTCTGCCGGCCCGCGCCTCCGCAGGCCTTGCACGGGATGGAGATAATCTCTCCCTGGCCGCCGCATTCAGGACAGGCCTGGCTGAAGGAGAAAAAGCCCTGTGAATACTGAACCCGGCCCGCCCCGCGGCAGGCGGGGCATTTGCGTATTCCGGTTTTGCCGCGCGCTCCGACGCCGTCGCATTCCCGGCAGACCTCGGTACGCTCGAAATTGACCGGCGCCTTGACCCCGCTGAACGCCTCTTCAAGGGTTATGGTAACCTCGTGCTTAAGATCCGCTCCGCGCCTGGTGCGGGGCTTGCCGCGCCCCCCTCCCTGGCCCTGGGTGAACAGGTTCTCAAAAAGATCCCCGAACATATCGCCGAGATCCGCGCTCTGGAAACCGCCAAAGCCGCCGCGCCCGCCGCCGGCGCCGGCCTTAAGACCTTCCGCTCCGTACCGATCATAAATCTGGCGTTTTTCCGGAGCGGAGAGCGCCTCGTAGGCCTCGTTTATTTCCTTGAAAGCCGATTCGGATTCTTTATTGCCGGGATTCCTGTCCGGGTGGTACTTCATCGCCAGCTTTCTGTACGCGGTTTTTATTTCGTCGTCACCGGCGTTGCGGGCCACACCCAGGGTGCGATAATAGTCGTTTGAGGCCATAAGCCTACTTCTTCTCGTCTACCACTTCCGCGTCTACCACATCGTCCTTGCCGCCCGCGGCCGCTTTAGCGCCCTCGGGAGCGGGACCGGCGCCGGCAGCTCCTGGGCCTGCCTTGGCCTGGGCGGCTTTATAAACCGCTTCGCCAAGTTTCTGGGAAACCTGTATAAGCGACTCCTTCGCTTTCTTCACCTTATCCACATCGTCGCCTTTCAGGGCATCCTTCATTTCGGCAATGGCGCGGTCCACGACCAGGCGCTCTTCCTGGGAGATCTTGTCTCCGTGGTCGCGCAACGCTTTCTCCGTGGTGTAAAGCACGGCATCGGCCTCGTTTCTGGTTTCCACTTTTTCTTTGTATTGTTTGTCGGCGTCGGCGAACTGCTCCGCCTGTTTGACGAATTTATCTATATCGTCCTTAGACAGCTTGTTGGGCGCGCTGATGGTGATATGCTGCGCCTTGCCGGTGCCCAGGTCCTTGGCATGCACCTGCAGTATGCCGTTGGCGTCTATGTCAAAGGCCACTTCTATCTGCGGCACGCCGCGCGGCGCCGGGGGTATGCCGTCCAGGTCAAACTTCCCGAGCGACACATTGTCGCCGGCCATCGTGCGTTCGCCCTGCAGCACGTGGATAGTGACCGCCGGCTGGGAATCGGAGGCGGTGGAGAACACCTGCTTCTTCCCCACGGGCAGGGTTGTATTCTTATCTATAAGGCGGGTCATCACTGAGCCCAGGGTTTCTATACCCAGCGACAGCGGGGTAACGTCAAGCAGCAGCACGTCCTTTACGTCGCCGGTCAGCACGGCCGCCTGCACGGCGGCGCCGGAGGCTACGCATTCCATGGGGTCAATGCCGTGCTCTATTTTCTTGCCCGCGTATTCCTCTATGAATTTCTGCACGATGGGCATGCGGGTGGGGCCGCCCACCAGGATTATGCGGCTGATGTCCGAGCTCTTCATCTTGGCGTCGGAGAGCGCCGTGTCTATGGATTTCTGGCAACGCTTTACAATGTTTTCCACCAGGGATTCCAGGCGCGCGCGCGAAAGTTTCAGAGCCATGTGCCTGGGCCCAGTGGCGTCGGCTGAGATGAACGGGAGGTTTATCTCCGTTTCCATCACGGTGGAAAGCTCTATTTTGGCTTTTTCGGCGGCTTCCTTTATGCGCTGCGTGGACGTGGCGTCTTTGGTGAGGTCTATGCCGGTGTCCTTGCGGAATTCCCCGGCTATGAACTCCACCAGGGCGCGGTCCATATCGGTACCGCCCAACTGGGTGTCGCCGGAGGTGGAAATAACGTCAAAGGTTCCTTCTTTGCCCATTTCCATAATGGTAACGTCCAGTGTGCCGCCGCCCAAATCAAACACCATTATCTTCTGGTCGCGGCCTTCTTTGTCTATACCGTAGGCAAGCGCCGCTGCGGTGGGTTCGTTTACCAGGCGCACCACCTCAAGTCCGGCTATGGTTCCGGCATCCTTGGTGGCCTGGCGCTGGTTGTCGTTGAAGTAGGCAGGTACGGTTATAACGGCCTTTTCGATTTTCTCTCCCAGGAAAGCTTCCGCGTCGCGCTTCACTTTCTGAAGCAGGAAAGCCGACAGCTGCTGGGGTGTAAATTCTTTGCCCACGATCTGATACTTGTGATCCGTACCCATTTTTCGCTTGAAGGCGGAAATGGTCCCTTCGGGGTTCGCCACCGCCTGCCTGCGGGCGGGCTCGCCCACCAGCATTTGGCCGTCTTTGGCAAAAGCCACGTAAGACGGGAAAGCCTTTCCGCCAAGCGTAGTGCCTTCGGCGGACGGGATGATGGTGACTTTTCCGCCTTCCATAACCGCAGCGGCCGTATTTGAAGTTCCAAGGTCTATGCCTATTATTTTTGCCATATCAATTCCTCCTGGTTATCTGATTTTAAGTTTAACCGCAAAGATCGCAAAGTGGTTCATTCCCCTTTTTCAGCTTCATCCGCCGGGACTTCCTCGGCCGGCGGATCGGGAGCCGCTTTCTTCCTGGCTATCTTCACGCGCGCCGGGCGCAGTATCTTTTCTCCGTAGTAGAAACCTTTCTGCAACTCTTCCACCACCAGCCCGTCGTTCTCTCCGCTGCCATCCACCACTCCCAGTATTTCAGAGGCCATGGGATCGTAGGGTTTGCCCACCGGTTCCATGGCACGCAGGCCCTCGGCCTCAAACACCCTAAAGAACTCTTTGAAGATCATTTCCAGGCCCTTAAGCGTTTCTTCGCCGCCGCCGTTTTCCCTGGCGGCGTTTATATGCGCGTGGGCCGAGAGCAGCATGTCATAAAGCGGTAGGAGCCTGAGCAGTATTTCCGCCTTGCCCCAGCGGATGAGCTCCGGTTTTTCTTTGTCCAGGCGCTTGCGGTAATTCTCAAAATCCGCCTGCAGGCGCAGCAGCTGGTTGTAATAGTCGGCGGCCTGATTCTTCTGTTTCTCCGATTCCCCTGCGGCGGCTTCTATCGGCTGCGCATCAGCCCCGCATACGCAATCAGACTCTTCCGTCTTCGCTTCAATCTTTTCCTCTTTAGCCTTATGGTCTTTCATATCATTCTTCAAAATTTATTTTTTCCCACTCGCCCAGCATGTCTTCCATCATTGAACTGACGGTATCCACCAGAGAGATCATGCGCGGGTACTCCATGCGTTTGTAGCCCAGTATGCCCACCAGTCCCACGGCCTTGTCGTTCATGCAGTAGGAACTGGAAACCAGGCTGAAATTTTTAAATTCCTTTATGCTGTTCTCGGAGCCGATGGTCACATCCACGATATGGCGCTTGCCCGAAGAGGCCAGCGTCTTTGTCTTTGAGGCGCAGTCGCGCAGACGTTCGCGCAACAGTCCTGAGAAGCGGTCCTTCTCCTCAAGCAGACGGGCTATATTGCGCAAATCTTCCATGCTCCCGTCTTCAAGGTTGGAATATATGCGGCTCAGCCCTTCCAGATAAAGCGCTTCGTCGCTCTTTGAAAGTCCCCTGAAATATTCCACCAGTTTCTTCAGCAGTTCTTCAAGCCGCTTGTCCGTCTCCTGAACAAGAAACTCCTTGAATATAAGCTGCGGCAAGTCTGAAATAGGAAGGTCCTTAAGGCGGCGGTTGAGGCGCGCCGAAAGGGCTTTCACCAGGCCTTTACCGACGTTGTGCTCCAGCGTGAAAGCGGCGTGTTTTATAAGGCCGGAATGGGCGAACATTATGGAGAGGACGTTTCTGGGTCCCATGCTCAGCAAGTCCAGGCGCTTCACGCTGTCCAATTCCATGTCGGCGCTCATCACGAAACCGGCCCACTTGGACGTATCGGCCAGCATCTTGGAGGTGTGTTTAAGGAACACGTCCAACTGCTCCACGCGGCGGTCGTATTCGCTTTCAAGGCGGTCCTTTTCCGTGGCGGCCAGGCGCTGCAGCCTGAAGATATTGTCAACGTAAGAGCGATAGCCGCTGTCGGAGGGGATGCGGCCGCCGGAAGTGTGGGGTTGATAGAGGTGGCCGGTCTCTTCAAGCTCCTTTAAGACGTTCCTTATGGTAGCGCTGGAGACGTTGAACCTGCCTTCTTTAGCTATCGCCTCGGAACTGACAGGGTGGCCCGTGCTGACATAGTTATACACCACCCAGTTAAGAATATTCTCTTTTCTGTCCCGCGCCGCTTCGGGTTTAAGAACTCTCATAATTATTTAATTAGCACTCGAAACATCTGTTTGCCAGAAATATTATAACACCTTAGATCAATAATTGTCAAATGCTTCGCCAACAGCC
>CAZYFL010000189.1:0-4854 GCA_964646805.1 uncultured Elusimicrobiaceae bacterium
TCTGAATCTGGGCACCGGCTTTCGCCGGTGAGACGAACCAACTGAAACTTTCAGGCTAATCCGGCAGATTGTTTGATATACTACAATTAATGACGGGGGATTCGTAACTATCCCAGGCAGAGGTAAAGTATGAACGGGAACAACAAATATAAATTCACGGCTGTGGTAACAGGGCTTTTCCTGACGCCCTTCCTCATACTGAGCAGCCACTTTATCTATGGCGAGAGCGAACTACAGAAAAAAGACACGCTGCGCTATCTGGAGCTGCGCACCACTACCGGCGCGGGGATAATTTCCGATGTGCTTAACCTGAACTACAGCCTGTCCAGGATAGTAGGGGCCAGGGCCGCCGCAGGGGCCTGGGCTGTAAAAGAAGAACTGGCCGGAAGGGTGAAGGCAAATCCGTTCATTTATTCGGAGCTGGCGCTGCTGGGCCCGTCGGGCGCCGAGCTGGCTCGTTTTTCGGCGGCTAAGAGCGTCAAGTCACACCTGGATTATTCAAAAAACCGGATTTTTTCCGAGGCTAAGCAGACGCTCTCTCCGGCCGGGGCTGTTGAATACGGTGAATACACGCCCCCGGCGCTGGTGCTGATAGAACCGCTTATGAAGAACGGCTCGGGGCCGGTTTATTACCTGGCCGGCAGGCTCAGCCTCGCCTATGTAGGCGAGGTGGTGCGTCTGATGGGACGCAATTCCTACGGGAATTTCGGCCTCGTTGACATAGGCGGGCAGGTGATAGCGGACTCAATGAACATGTCCATCGTTAAACCCGGGCTCAAAGCTCCGGCTGAGGTTATAAAACTGCTTTCCCTGGCTGCAGAGCGCGATACGCTTAATTTTGCGAGCGAGGTTTATTTCCGCAACCGTGTTTTACTGGTTTCTATTTCAAATGTCGGCGGCTCAAAATGGTGGATATACGAAATAATGGACTCCGGAGCTCTCCCCGCCCGCAAGGCTTCTTCCTGGGCCTGGAGGATTGTGCTGTCAGGCATCCTCCTTATTATTCTCTTCGGCGCAATAACCTGCAAGCTGGCGCTTTACTGGTTTAAGGGCGAAGCAACGGGAAGGTAGATAAACTGTAACTACTCAGGTAGACAGTAGTCAGAATTCAGTAGTCAGGAGTAAGAAGTTGCAGATTATTCTGAATTCTGGCTTCTGGATTCTGGCTACCTGAGCAGTTACGATAAACTGCAGTATTCCGCGAGGTATAGACATTGCAATGGGATTATCCCGCCTTTTATTAAGTTCAATAAGCCTGCTGCTGCCGGCCCTGCCGCAGGGGGTTTTTGCTTCCGGCCTGGAAGCCGGACGCAGCAGCGCGTCCGCGCTTTTTGACGGAAGCCGTCCGCTTCTGTCGTTGGAAGGGTATGCCGCCGGGGACGCGCGCGACGCTGACGCTGATTTTCTCAGGCAGATGAGAGAAGTCCTGTCCACAGGGGCATGGGACGGCCCCTCCCCGCAAATCCGTCATTTCATGTTTAAAAATTCCAGGGAAGGCTGGACGGCCCAGGCCCAGAGCGTGGGACTGGAGGGTTTCCTCTGGACCAAGAAGGAGCTGGAGGGTAAATACGGAGAGGCGGCCTTCTCCGGCCAGCTTAACGATTATTTCCTTTACCTTGACGGGCTGCTGAAGCCCGTAGCCTGGACTTCGGACCTGCGCAAAGCGCTTGCCGATCTCAAGGCTTCAGGGTTGCAGTACCCGGAAAAAAACGCCCGCCTGAACGCCGTGCTTGAAAATTATGTTTCCGGCCTGCAGGCCAATATGGAGAAATATGACGGCGCGGCCTGGGCGAAGAAAGCCCGTATCTACGAGCTTTTCCCGCGCGCCTATAATCTGAACGGCCGCCGCGGCGCGCAGGGTTTCAAGTCCCCGTCCGCTCCAGCCAGGACTCTCTTCTTCCGGGACTTCCAGGTTTCGGATTTTGACGTTATAAAGCGCATGGGTTTTGATGCCGTGTGGCCCATGGGCATACTGCCCATAGGTGTGAGGGGACAGACAGGCGCCGGCGGCGGCTCGCCGTATTCCATAAGCGACCACGGAACCGTTAACCCCGATCTGGGCACTGAAGAGGATTTCAGGAATTTCATGAAAAAGGCTCACCAGACCGGGCTGAAAGTTATTGTGGATTTTGTCGTGAACCATACCTCGCTTGACTCTAAGCTGCTGGCGGAAAACCCGGATTATTTCATCGGTTTCCGCTATGACGGCCCCTGCCCCGAAGACGGCTATTTCGGGAGCTATTGGAACGGCGGAAAATATTGCGTGCATAACGGCGGTTTTGAATATGGCAATGGTATCTCAACCTGGATAGACACCGCCCAGGTAAACTATTCCAACAGGGCGTTGCGCGACCGCATGACGGCCATAGTCAGGGACTGGGTGACTAAGTTCGACGTGGACGGCTTTCGCGTGGACATGGCTTACCTGGCCCTGAACAATGTTTTCGCGCGCACCTGGCGCAAGAGCATGCCGCGTGAAGAATTCTACCGCCAGCTTATCTGGACGGTAAAGGCCGCCAAGCCCTCCGCGGCCTTTATGGCCGAGGCCTACGCTTACCAGGAAGATCTCGGGGCCTGCGGTTTTGATACCATCTACAGCAAGCATGAGGATGCCAGGCCGGAGGGGCAGACCGGCTGGTATAATTCCACCGAGGCCGGCGGCGCCATTCAGATACAGAGCGCGCTCAACAGGGCGGCGTTCCTGGCCTGGCAGACGGGGGGGGCGGGTTCCGTCATGTTTATAGGCAACCACGACGAGCCGGCCCCGGAGAAAGTTTACGGCCGCCGCCTGCCCGCGGCGCTGGCGCTGACACTGCTTTACCCCGGTTCCGTTATGCTGTATTCCGGCGCGGAGATAGGCTACGACGCGGCCACTCCGTCCGAGCATAAGCCGTTGCCTTTCAGCGTGCCCAGCGAGGTTAATTGGTCCGGGGGCGACCCGGCGGTTAAAAAGACATACAGGGAAGTCCTGGCCCTGGCCGCCCGCATCCGCGCGGAGCTGGGAGATTACGATATTGAGCCGCTCTGGCCTGGCTCCGGCCAGACCTGGGCCGGCTATATTCTTAAATCTAAGGATACACCCGGATTGCGGCGGGCCGTGATAGGCAATATAACCTGGAACGGCACCCGCGCCGAAGTTCCGCAGGCCGGTTTCAGCGGCCGTCTTGAACCGGGGGAGTATCGGCTTTTGGACCTGCGCTGATGTCGTGTTTGCTATAAGCATCAGTCGTCATGGGCAGGGGGGAATATGTTGCGTTCAAACCCGCATTTGATAGAAATCAATACGAGGCTGTGGCTTAAGCGGTTGCAGGTTAAATATTCTCTGCCCGGAATGAAGCTTTCCTCCGTGCCCGACGAAGAGTGGCTGGAACTGCGCCACCTGGGGTTTGACATAGTCTGGCTGGTGGGCGTGTGGGAGCTCAGCCCGGAGTCAGAACGTATAGCGCGCGAAGACAAGACCCTGCTGGAGGATATTAGAAATTTGCCGCCCGGCTTCGGGCCCGGGGCGGTAGGGGCCTCTCCCTACTCGGTTCACTGGTACCGCCTTAACGCCGAGCTCGGCTTAGAGTGGGAGCTGAAAGCCCTCAAGGAGAAACTTAACTCCATGGGCATGAAGCTGATGGTAGACCTGGTTTCAAACCATACGGCGAAGGACAATCCGTATATTAAGGAATGCCCGGACTGTTTTATAAACGGTTCCGAAGAGGATTTTAAGGCGCATCCCGACTGGTTCTTTGAAATGACGGAGGGAGAGAAAAAGCGCTATATAGCATACGGGCGGGACCCCAACTTCCCGGCCTGGACCGACAGCGCGCAGCTTAACTATTTCAACCCGGCGACACGGGACTGCATGCTTTCCGTGCTTATGCGCATAGCCGACATGGCCGACGGCGTGCGCTGCGACATGGTGATGCTCACGCTTAACGAGATACACGACACCACCTGGGGCTCTCTGCTGATCCGCGGCGGCTATAAGCGTCCCCAGGATGAGTTCTGGGAGAGCGCTATCCGCGCCGTGAAGGAAAAACACCCTGAGTTCGTCTTCCTGGCCGAGGTCTACTGGGGCCTTGAGTGGCGCGTACAGCAGATAGGGTTTGACTATACCTACGACAAGGGCACCTACGACCGCCTGCGTTTCCAGGGGCCGCAGGAGTTGCGCGGCCACCTGCGCGCCGAGAAGCTTTACCAGAAGCGCTCCGCCCGCTTTATAGACAACCACGACGAGCAGCCCTCCCTTAACGCTTTCGGCAGGCAGAAAGCCCTGGCCGCCGGGGTTGTCATCGCCACAATAAAAGGTCTGCGGTTTTATAATGACAACCAGATGGACGGCATAAAGGTGCGGGTCCCGCTGCAGCTTAAGGAGCTTTATGAGCGGGTCCCCGACCAGGAAGTGAAGAAATTCTACGCCAGGCTGCTGAAGATTACCGACCACCCCGCCTTCCACGGCGGGGAATGGGCGCTGCTGGATGTGCGCCGGTGCGACCCGGAAAACAGCTCCAACGCCAATATGCTGGCCTGGTCCTGGGCCCAGCGCCGGACTCTCAAAGTTGTAGTTATAAATTATTCAGGCGGGGTTTCCTGCGGCTTGGTGAACGTCTCTATAAAAAGCGAAGGTGAGACTACCGCCCTCTTTGAGGAGCTTTCGGACCGGTTCTTCTCTTTCAAATCCGCGGAACTGGACGGCGGTCTGCGGCTGCAACAGATGCCCCCGTACTCGGCTTACATCTTTGACGTGGAGTTTTAAGAACAGTAACCTGTAAACAGTGCGGAAGTTGCCGGTTCTTAGTTTTCACTGATTATTTGTAACTACGCAGGTAGCCAGAATTCAGGAGTCAGAATTCAGAATAGCCCGCG